>JAIXVO010000517.1 GCA_027482985.1 Cyanobacteriota bacterium | reverse complement strand
TCTAAACACCCTATCGCGTCGATGAATTTGAGAAGGCGCGTCCCTCTGCTGATGCGCGTAGCTGATGTGGATGGCCGATCACTCCCATTGTCATACAGCGGGTTACACGGTGGCTGCTGTTCCAGCCTCCACTCCACGAGGCGCGCTTTGCAATATCCGCAAGGGGTCGCAGCCATCCTTGCCATTTCGGTTCTTCTCAAGTGCCATGTGCTGGTCACGGCTGGGCGCAACCCGTCCCTTCTTAATCCCCGTCTCTCGGTCTTTCTGAGCCTAGAAACCGTTTCAGATCCTTTGAACAGTCCCCATCGGTCAACCGACACCGTTCTTTGCCAAAGCCATCAATCATCGGATCAAAGATATGCTGACACAACGCCTCCAACGCCGGCATTGTCTCCTCCCAATTTTCTGGGTAGGGATTGACGCGATCGGTGTACTTCCGATGGAGTCCTAACAATTTATCTCAAGCGTGCTGTTTTCCTAATTAGAACGCCGACCTAGAATAAGCTTTAGCAATCTGGGTCGGCGTTCTGATGTGCCAGTGCCACGTTGTGTCGGGCGACGGTTAGATTAAGCTGCGTTGAGCGCTGCAATCCCTGGCAACACTTTGCCTTCCAGCAATTCCAGGCTGGCGCCACCGCCGGTTGAGATGTGGCTCATCTGGTCGGCCAGACCCGCTTTTTCGACGGCGGCAACGGAGTCACCCCCACCGATGATCGTTGTGGTGCCCGTTTTGGTCAGGCCAGCCAGCGTTTGCGCAATGCCCAACGTCCCAGCCGCAAACTGATCAAACTCAAACACGCCCATCGGACCATTCCAAATCACCGTCTTACAGTCTGCCAGCGCATCCTGGAACACTTTGATCGAATCGGGACCAATGTCTAAGCCCATCCAGCCATCGGGAATGCTTTCCACGCTGACGGTTTGCGCATTGGCATCGGGTGAGAACGCATCGGCCACCACGACATCCGTCGGCAGTAACAGTTGCACGCCTTTCGCTTTGGCCTTAGCTTCCAAAGTCCGCGCCAGTTCCAGAAATTCATCTTCCACCAGCGACTTACCCACGCTTAACCCGCGAGCTTTGTAGAAGGTGAAGATCATGCCGCCGCCAATGAACAGCTTATCTACTTTTTCTAGCAGGGCTTCAATCACGGTAATTTTGCTAGACACTTTGGAACCACCAATGATGGCAGCCAGCGGGCGTTGGGGCACTTCGATCGCACTTTGCAGATATTTCAATTCTTTTTCAATCAAAAATCCGGCCACTGAAGGACTCAGATACTTGGTTACGCCTTCCGTGGAAGCATGGGCCCGGTGCGCCGTCCCAAACGCATCATTGACATACAGGTCGGCATTGGCTGCCAACTTTTCGGCAAACTCTGGCTTGTTCTTTTCTTCTTCGGGATAGAACCGAACATTTTCCAGCAACAGCACCGCCCCATCGCTCAGAGCTGCGACTTTAGCCGCCACAGTGGCCCCAATACAATCCTCGACAAAGGCCACGGGTTTGCCCAACACCTGCTCCAACCGTTGTGCCACGGGCAAAAGGCTATTGCCTTCTTTGACGATCGTGACTTCGCCCGTCTCTTTATTCTTCTTAATGGGGCGACCCAGATGGCTAGCCAAAATCACTTTGGCACCCTTGGAGGTAAGTTCCTGGATCGTCGGCAAAGCTGCCCGAATCCGCGTATCGTCGGTGATGTTACCCTTGTCGTCAAAAGGGACATTAAAATCTACCCGTACAAAAACCCGCTTGCCCGCTAAATCAGCCGCCGATAAGTTTGCTACAGTCTTTTTGGACACCAAACTGCCCTCCTAAATGAGTCTTTTTACCTATCCCCTATTTTTCCATGATTTGGCTCCGTGTCAAAAAAGGATGATCGAAGATAATGGATGGGAGGGTGTTTCCTGACTGCTGTCTCCGCTCGGCTGAGTGCGTCGAAGCCTGTCTCTGCCCTGCCCCCTGTCTATCCGCCTTCATTTTGGAGCTTGCTGACCTATGTTTGAAACTGTTTTGTTCCCCATCGATCGCAGCCGCGAATCACGTCAGGCTGTGGAGACGGTAGCGAAACTGGTGAAGTTTCATAGCAGCCGTCTGGTGTTGCTATCCGTAGTGGAAACGCCGGAAGCGGGAGCAGCCCCCGATGTGATGACTTCCCCCGAAGCGATCGCGGAATTATTACAGGGAGCCAAAGGGTTATTTGCTGATCAGGGCATTGATGCTGAGGCGATCGAGCGGGAAGGTAAACCCGCCTTCACCATTTGTGACGTGGCCGATGAAATCGCCGCCAATGTGATTGTGATGGGCTGTCGGGGCATCGGGCTGACGGAAGAAGGCGCAGCTGATAGTGTCACCAATCGGGTGATTAATCTCTCCCCCTGCCCCGTGCTGATCGTGCCTTAGAAGCGGTAATTGCGATCTCGCACCCAAAGACTGACGGGGACAGAATTGCCGCTACCATCCACTTTGGCTTCCACCACAAAGGCGCGTTGTCCAGCCGCTTGGGGGACTCGATTAATCGCTTGATTCAAGGATTCCCGCTGGTCTTCGGGCATATAGTAAGTTTCCAGCCCGTAGACGATGCGCCACCCTTCCGACTTCCCGTTGATGGCGATTTGATTGGGCGGTAGGTTGGTGGGGCGATCGCGGCTCACCCGAATAGGTTTCCAGGGTTTGGGCGGGGTGGTATTCGCCGAGGGGGGAGCCTCCAGAATCACAAACACATCTCCCACATAAGCATCTTTCAGCAGTTCGCCCCCGGGTAATTTGGCGAGATTTTGATGGTTAGAAATGTCGTACCCCAACGTTTGATAGTAGCCCCGCAACAAGTCGTAGGGGTCAACCGGAGCCGTTTGCAGGATCACCGTTTTACCTGTTGCCACGGTGTAAGCATCCTGCGCAGGCACGGCCACAATGAACAGCGATTGCAGCAAGAGGGGCACCCACAACCGCCAACCGGGTAAGCGGGGAGCCGTTGCCGTAGTGGGCTGGGGTAACGGTGTTACGGGTGCAGGGCGATCGCTGGGCGGAAGTTCGGACGGGAGTTTGTTGTGAGTCATGGTTATTTCTCCGAAGCTGACTGAGGCAGAGTGGTTAGAGGCCGGGGCAGGCGGCGTTCAAATCGCAGTCCGGCCATAATGATGCCCACCCCACAAGCGGCTAACACGATCGCTTTGAGCAGCAACTCGGTGTCATATTCCAAAGTGCGACTGATGATGCCCAGCACGAGTAACATCATGCCGCCCCAAAAGGTTGCCCGTTCCGTCAACGCCAGCCCATCCCGAATTAAGCCTAAGGCGAGACTAAACAACAGCACATTGAAGGCGATCGCGGGCACGATGCCCAATTGCAGGTGACCGATCAGGACAAATGCGGCGACCAACAGGGCGATGCCAATACTGCCAGAGTGGATGGCTCGCTCTGGCGGACGACGGCTGAAGAGTTCATAGCGCAATTCTACCCACCCTAACAGGGTCACCAGCCCCAGAAAGACCGCATCAATCAGCATGGGCAAATTCTCGGTCGGTGTCAGGCTGGGGATCACGCCAGACTGATTCCACCACCAATGAAAGGCCAAACTGTAACAAACAATGCTCAGAAACCACAGGGCGAGGCTGCGGGCAATCGGCTGAAACACATCTGTCTGCGGGGGACGGTGCCACCAGCGCTGCCAGCTGCGATCGCTGTAGCCCCAGAGTAAGGCCGGTGGCAACACCAAAGCGATCGCCAGCAACCAGCCCTGTGACCAAATAGCCGTCGGTTTGAAATTAAACAAGAACGAAACGGCGATCATCATCGCACTCAGCCCAAAGATCACCCGCGATCGGCACCAGTACGCGAGGGGGATGAACACCATACTGACCACTAACGGTAAGTGCTGAATCACCAGCGCTGTCCCTGTAACGTCCCGCCAGACCGTGGCACTGAACCAACTGAAGAGGTAGGCGATCGCGATCAAGACTGCCGACAACACCCCCAATGAAGTGAGCCGCAAACTGTAAGCCATGATCGCTACCCCTAACCCCCAGATCACCAGCAGTTCATACAGATCCCCGCTTTGGTGAAACATTTGGGACACTAACCCCAGGTTTGCACCGAGCAGTAATGCCCCCAACAGCAGTAAGCCGTGTCCCAGGCGGTGCATGCCTACCCGCGTTGTCGGTTGTCGCCAAAGGTGAAAGCCCGTGGCATTGACCCCAATAAAGATACTGATCAGAAGGATGAGCTTGAGCGATCGCGACCATACCTGCCAATTTGCAGCCACAAAAGTAATCGCCGCCAAACCCAGTAAGACCGCGCCCAACCCCATTAAAATTGCCACAAACCGATTGCTGGCTTCGCCTTCGAGTTGGGCAAACTGATAGCGGGTTGCCAATTTTTCATACAGCGCCGCGTCAATTAGTCCTTCCTGCCACCATTGTTCTGATTCCTGGCGCAACTGTCGCCGAAATTTTTCTAAACTCATCACTCCGACGCTCCTACCGGAAGTCATGCCATCACTATACTGCGGGGTTTTTGCCCACCCGGAAATCGTTAGACACTCTTCCATGTGTCACGCCACACGGATACAGCGTCACCTCCCTCGACTTCCTAACGGCTACCTGGAGACGTGCCAACGGCAGGTCTCTACGGGGATTTTCTTAAAACTTTATTGTCTGCGTCTGGGGTAAGGAATAAAGCCCAAAATTTTATCAGTCAGACCACACCTTCTCTCCTGACTCCTGGCTTCTGCCTCCTGACTCCTCTACCGAGACGCAGGCACCTGGGCGACAGATTGCTTCAGCGCTTCGACTAACTGCGTTAACTGAGTGGTTAACAAGGCTTCCTGGCGGAGATTTTCTGCTAGTAGGGCTTCGATTTCGCGGGCAATGGTGGCGGCTTGACCCGAACCAAAGGTGCCCAAACCACCAGCTAATTTGTGGGCTGCGTCACAGGCGGCTTGGCGTTCGGCGAGACTGAGTTGTCCCGCCACGAGCGATCGCTGCGCGGCTTCCAAGTTCTCGATGCGATCGGTTAAAGCTGCCTGATAGCGCTCGGTAATTTGCTGAATTCGAATGCGACCTAGTAACTGTTGCAAATCCCGCTCCAGGGTAATGGTGGCTGTCTGGTCAGAGGTCAAGCTGGGAGGGAGTTGATTGGGGCAGGGGAGGGGTGGCTGGGCGGGGGGGAGGGCTTGCAGCCGATAGCCTAACCCGTACACGGTTTCAATCAAGTTTTCCTGCATCCCTGCTGCTTTTAGGCGTTGCCGCAGGTCTTTGATCAGGTTGGTAATCACCCCTTCCACGGGCGTATCTTCTGCTGACCAGAGGTGATCGATGATGCCGCTGCGGCTGAAAATCCGTTGGGGATAGCGGAGAAATAGTTCCAGGAGGGCATATTCTTTGGGTCGTAGGGCGATCGCCTGACTGTGATAAGTCACGCGGGCAGACACCGGATCGAGTTCTAAACTGCCCCACGCTAAGATGGGTGTCGGATTGCTGGTAGGGTGGCGACGGAGCAAGGCTCGAACCCGTGCCAGGAGTTGTGCCGAGTCACAGGATTTCACCAAATAATCATCCGCCCCGGCATCCAGTCCGGCCACAATATCTTCCACTGCCGTTTTCGCGGTCAACATCAAAATTGGCGTGGAGCACTCTTGCGATCGCAGGCGACGGCAGATATCCAGCCCATTGAGTCCCGGCAGTAAGAGATCTAGCAAAATCAGGTCATAATCCCATTGCAGTGCCATTTCTAGCCCCATCATGCCATCCGCGATCGCATCGACCACATACCGCTGCTCCAATAACGTGGCAGTAATCAATTCGCGGGTATGCAGATCGTCTTCTACCAACAGAATTTTCATGGGGACGTAAATCAAGGAGTAGGAAAAATATTACTACTAATTTCCAATCGAGTGTTATCCATATATTTGCCGATCCGCGCCTAGTAGTCTGCGGCTCAATCGTCGAGGTTTCACCCGCTACCCGCGTTCGACTGAGCGCTCACGCCGAAGTCTGCCCTCTGCCTTAGCCTCAGTCCAGCAGGCGGAAAACCTGCAAGGGTTGGCTTTGGCCCTTCACAAATTGTGGCGGTAAAGCCGCAGTCGGGGGCATTGAGTGGAGCCGTTGTTGCGTCTCCAACGTGATCACAAGCGGCTCTCCCACCTGTTTGGTCAGGGCTTCCACCCGTGCCGCAATATTCACTGTATTGCCGATCGCCGTATATTCTAACCGTTGACTGGAGCCAATACTGCCGACGACAGCAACACCCGTATGAATGCCAATGCCCATCTGTAATGGGGCAATCCCATCCTGCGCAAACTGTCCATTTAGCCGGTGCAAACTCTGGAGCATCGCTCGCGCCGCGTCCACCGCCTGTCGCGCATGGTTCACATCCGGTTGCCCCACCCCAAACAACGCCATAAAGCCATCGCCCAAAAACTTATTGACCATGCCCCCATGCTGGTGCTCCACAATATCCACCATTTCCGTCAGAAACCGATTCAGGATGGCGACAATTTGGACGGGAGAATCGATGGTGCAGCGTTGGGTAAAGTTTCTTAAATCGGCAAAGAGCACGGTCAAGTCCTGTTCAATGCCGCCCAGGTTGGGGTCGCGGTTCAAAATCTGGATCGCCGCCTGGTGTCCCACATGGCGACCAAAGGTTTCTTGCAACAGTTGTTTTTCTTTCAAGCCTTCAATCATGTTGTTGATCTCGGCAATCAACGGCCCAAATTCATCTGCTCGCAAACTATTAATGCGGATTTTTAAGTTTCCCTCCGCCACCGTCGTCG
>JAIXVO010000143.1 GCA_027482985.1 Cyanobacteriota bacterium | reverse complement strand
TATTGGTGTTGGTGCTGGCGGGTTTAGCGGGAGTGGCTAATGGATGGCCCTGGCTGGATTTGGGGGTGGCAGCGATCGCGTTACTGGTGATGTCCTGGAATCTGTGGCGGATTGTCAACTGGCAGTTGCCCTCGATGGTGCGACAGGTGGCGATCGCGCCGGAAGCGATCGCGCGGACTGCCCGCCGGGTGGAGGGGATTCTCCACTGCTACGACATTCAAACCCGTGGCATGGTGGGGCGGATGGTGTATATCGAGATGCGGCTGTTATTACATCCCGAATGTGGCACGGTGGCAACGGCGATCGTGCAACGGCTGGAACGGTTGATCATGCAGCAGTATGGTCCCGCGAAAGTGGTGATCCAGGTGGAAATGGCCTTACCAGGGACTGCCAATCAGCGTAAAGGCTGACCAGTAGTAAGGATGAGAAAGTTCGCTATCGCGCAGAATGGTTGATTCGGGCAGGGGAATGCCTCTCACTTCAACGCCGCGAATCTGATTGTCCTGAATGAACACTTGGCCTTGAATCATGGCACGTTGGGCATCTTGTAGGGCTTTGGCTTTAATCGGTGCGGTTTGCAGATCCTTATAAAACCGGGCAATTAAGGCTGCGGTGGCGGTATCGTTCACAGCCCACAAGCTAGCGACGGCGGATTTTACCCCCGCCTGCACCGCTAACCCACCAAAGCCTAACTCGGCTTCGCGATCGCCCAGAGCCGTATCACAGGCACTCAAGACCAAGAGTTGCACTTGCGGGTTGTTCCAGCCCAGTTGTCGCACCTGATCGAGTTGCAGCCGTTGCTCCCAGAGTTGGATATAGGAGCGATCGAAACTACCGGGGAGAAAATCGGCATGGGTCGCCATGTGGATGATGCCATAGGGATTATCTTGCCGCGCTGACTTCAGTCTGGCTAAGGTGGCATCCTGGTTGAGATAAGCCCGACCCGACCAGATTTGATTCACCAGAATGGCGACCTCCACTTCCACCGATGGCAAAGGCGCTTGCCCCTGCGTACTTTCAGAGATCCCCAGAGTTAAAAGTTGGGCATCACGAATATCCTGATAGCGGGTGTCACTCAGGCTGACGCTGGGCATTAAGCCAATGCTGTAGGTTTCTACCAAAAACTTTTGGCCATCATGCAAGGCGGCGACAGGGAGCGATCGCAAGCCAGCATCCATCAAAAACACCAGATTATTAATCTGGCGAGAGGTTAACTCGGCTTGGAGCGGGGCAATCAGCCAGCGATAAAATTGTTGTGCCAATGGTAAATAGCTGGTGGTGCGGGTTTTGCGCGGATCAGCGACTTCTTGCCGAAACGCATTTGCCAGTTGCAGGACGGTGGCGCGAGTCGCTTGGGGAATGCGTTGCCGAAAGACATTACCCCGTGCAGTCACAATCAACACTTCCAGTTGATCGTCATCCCGGTCGGTCAACGGCACGCCCTTTTCAGTCCCCGCGACTAACCCGGATACCTGAGCGGGTCGCAGCACCGCTGGCACAAAACTGACATAGATGAACGCGGGAATCACGCCCGTTTCTCGTTCAATTTGGCGCAAAATGTCACGTTGATTGTCGATGGAGAGGGGCGGCGGTTGGGGAATTCCCAGGTAGGTCGCAAATTCGGTTGTAAAGGCAGTTTCTGGCGTGGATGGGGTGAGGACTTCTGAGGTGACTGGCACTAACGGGGGGACTAAAGGCGGCACTGACACACAGGTCGTCAAGACACAGGGATTGGTAGGGATGACAGCAGGAGTCGAGGGCGGATTAATGTCCAAGGCGATCGCTTGGGGCGGTGAAACAGAAATCACATCATCCACAGTGACGGTAAAAGCATTGGCTAACAAGCCCGTTAAGCCAGGCGGCGGCACGTATTGCAGGCTGGCATTGAGAGGAATCACGGAACCGGGACCAGCATCGATGCCATTAATCCGCAGAATCGCACCGGGAGCGATCGCCGCCACGCGCACCGTCAGATTGTCGGCATTCAGATCACTCAGGACGAACCCCAACGAGGCGACCGTAAAGTTGACCGCTTGATTTTGTGGGGTCGAGATTTGGGGATTGGCGATCGCGATCGTGGGGGTGTTATTCAGGAACGTAACATTAATTCGCCCCCCCGCAGAGGCAAACGGGCTAGAGGGAAACCCCAAAGTACTGGCGGCAATCACTTCGGTTCCCCCCGCATTAATCCCACCCGCTGTGCCATTGGTTACACCCGCCCCGCCACCGATGACAAAGGGCTGGTTGCTGGGGCCACCATCATGTTGAATCCGCACGGTGCCATCGCTCCCGTCGCTAAAGCCTGCGGTTGAAATGGTGTTCGCGTCGGGTAACAAGCCTGTGCCACGCACCTGACCGCGAGCGGCGATCGTGACATCACCGCCAGCTGCGGCCTGCACACCAAAGGCCGCGCCCCCACTGGCATCGATCGTGCTGAAGGTAATATCGCCACCGTTCGTCAAGGTTTGCAGCAACACCGCACCCGCCGTGGGGATCACGAACCCCCCGGAAATGCTGCGAGCTTGCACTTGCCCCACCGCAATGCTGCTCGTGTTACTGGTGACACTAATGATGCCCCCCGGACTGTTATATCCGTTGCCCGTTAAGTTTCCGGCTGTGACGGAACTGTTCGTGGCGGTCAGGGTGATGTTCCCGCCCCGGTTAAAGAAACCTACTGGGGTGGAGGTGTTGATGTTGCCCACCGCCAAACTGCTGGCGGTCAAAGTCACATCCCGGCCTTGGGCGACGATTGTGTCGTTGGGATCAAGCATGGCGATTAAGCCACCCGCTGTGAAGGTAATGCTGCCTCCCGCCCCGCCGCCCGCGCCCGCAAAGGTCAGCGCATCATCGGCCAAATTTTGAATAATGATGTCGTTCGTCGCTTGCAAGATGACATTGGTGCCTGCGGCCAGGGCTTCCAACGCTAGTTCCGAAATGGTGAAGGAGGCCGCTCCCCCATCGCCAGCAAAAATGACCCCATCCGCAATTTGGGCATCGTCTGCCCCGCCGCCGCCATTAATGATCGTGATGTTGACGGGATCGAGGAGCAGCGTCCCCGTTTGACCATTGGCCGCAGTCAGATTGACATCCCCCCGAAAATTGAGGGTTTCCTTCCCGGACACTTCCACAAAGCCACCATTCCCGCTGAGCCCCCCCCCCTGCGCCAAAATTCTGCCGCCAAAGGTAGTGGTCTGGTCGGCCCACACAATTACCCGCCCGCCGTTCCCACGCTGCAAAGCGCTGGCATTGATCACAGAGTCTGAACTGATGAAGGTTTGGCGGGCTGTGGGGAGGGTGCCCAAGCCTTGAAAATCGCCGCCGATGAAGACATTGCCGCCGCCCGTGGCACCCGTGGCATCGAGTGAGGCACCGACTAAACCCACCTGGCGACCCAGAACGGCGATCGCCCCCCCAGTTTGCCCTGCTGTGGAGAGGGTGCCACTGGCGATCGCGGTTGCCGCATTTTCGGGCACCTGTACGCCGGATGCCACCAGGCGAGTCACCCCATTGCCATCCACGGTTAAGCCGGTGGCATTACCCAAATCCCCCCCCGTCAACACTTGCGCCAGGGTGGGAGCAGTGCCGCTGGGAAGGGTTACGGCAGGCGGTTGAAATTCTAAACTCAGCAAACTACCTGGTTGACTGAGGCGGACAAAGGTCTGTCCCGGTACCGCCGAGAGCAGGATTTGCCCATCGGGAGCAGTGATCTGTCCTGTGTTGACGATGGTGCCCCCCAACAACGCCAGGGATTGTCCGGGATTGACGGTCAGGTTACCCGCATTCGCGATCGCGCCTAACTGAGTGCCGCCAAAGGCCAGCCCATTCGGCACCCCATTCAAGACTGTGAAGTTACTCGCACCCGTGGCATTGAACCAGTCGCAACCAATTCCGCCGACACCGCAATTGAAGCCGAGGGCATTGGCCGTTGTGGCGGTAAAAGCAGCGGGCACATTGAGCCTGGCATTCGCCCCAAACACAATCCCAGCAGGGTTGAGTAAATACAGGTTGGGATTGCCGCCGCTCACTTGAATTAAGCCGTTGATGATGGACGGGTTGTTCCCAACGACGCGCCCCAGGATGTTTTGCAGTTGGGGATTGGCGATGAAGTTGGCAATTTGTCCCTGCGTTAAGCCAAACTGCTCGAAACTGTGGAACAGGTTTGCCCCATTCCCAGAGGCAGTGCCGCCCGTAATGTCGAACTGGTTGCCCGCTTGGTTGACGATGGTATTGGTGCCATCGGCAGCGGGGGTAATCGACTGTGCCCGGACTGACCCTGTGTGTAAAACCCCCACAAGCGGAAAAGCCGCCAGGAAGGGGGCGAGTTTCCAAGTAGGAATTTTGCTGCGGGGCGGTGGGGGCGGGAGGGGACGCAGGGTGAAGCGCCCCGTCGCTAGTTCCAGGTCGATCGCGTGGGTGGTTGTCAGGCCCCGCCGCTGCAATGCCCGCTGGAGAATGGCATGGGTGCGCAGGGTTTGTTCCCGGTGCCATTGGTGGGAAGCATTGCCGTCATGCACTCGGTAAAAGTACAACGGTTGGGGAATTCGCGCGATCGCCGTCACTTCCGCCAAGCGCAGGCAGAGGTCATAATCTTCGACAAAATCTAGAGCGCCATCCATGCCCCCCACTCGCTCATACTGCGATCGCCGCATTAAGCGGAAATGGAAGGTCATGAAATCTACGAGCAAGCGGGTCGCCGAGTAGGGAATTTGGCACCGCTGTCCGTATCGCTGCACTTGCCCTGCCGCATCCGTTTCGTAGTAGTCGGTATAAACCATGCCCAGATGGGGCTGCCGCTCTAATGCCTGCACGGTCGTTGCCAGGGCGGTCGGTGCCAGCCAATCATCACTATCGATCCAGCCGAGATAGGTGCCATTGGTTTGAGCGATCGCGGCGGCAAGGGCGGCAACTCGACCCTGATGAGGAGCCGCCACCACGCGCACGCGGGGATCTTGTTGGGCACAGGCGTGGGCAATGGCTAAGGAGTGATCAGTAGAGCCGTCATCCCAAATCAGGAGTTCAAAATCGACAAAGGTTTGGGCGAGAACACTCGCGATCGCCTGACCTAAAAATGCAGCTCGATTGTAGGTCGTGATCACCAGCGAGACAGAGGCGGACATAAGCGCTCCAAATCCATAGATGGTCTTGGTTGTAGCACTCCTGTCAGGCAGCAAGAACAATTAGTTCAAATTCTTTAAGTTCGGCTAGGGGTTAATGGCTTCACAACTGCGAGTCAACGGCACATCGATATAGCGATCGAGGGCCACGGAGCGCAATAAGGTTTGCCAACTGGTTCGGAGGGTGGCATCGTTGGGTTGGCTACACCGTTGGGCGGCGAGGGTCGCGATCGCTTCGTGCCAAATCCCGGCATCGGCATAGACGGTCGCTTTGTCGCGTGGTGTCCTTGACGCAGCTAAAGTTTGAGTCAAAATGGCACTGGGAACTGTCCGCTGCACTAATCCTTCCACAAAGGTATTTTTGGAGGGGTCAGTGGTGGAACATTGCAGCGACAGTTGCCAGATGTAATCTTTGCCGACGGTCATTTGATTGGCGATTGGGGTGGGCAGGGGGACACTGACCACCCCCGGCGTTCCTGCAATTTTGACGGTGGACGAATATAGAACCTGATCGGTGCGATCGAGCAGGCGAAATTCTGCCGTAGTCGCATTGGTGCCTGGAACAAACCAGAAGAAAACGGGTTTTTGGGCGGTCGTGAGGCTGAAGTTATCACTGGGGGTGATTCCGACTAACGGCAGTTGGCCCACCATGCAGCGATCGCTGGGACTGCGGGTGCCAGCGCCTTCGCGGCGGGTGGGAATGCCGCGACGGGGGGGACGATATTGTTGGGCGATCGCCACTAGGGGTTCACTGGCGATCGCGACTCCCAACAGGAGCGCTAGCCCGATTTGTAACCGATTCATCCGACAAAACATAGTCCGACCTCTGTGCAGGAAGCAGCAATGGGCAGGGGGATAGGGAGTGCAGCGGCAGGAGCGTCCCCCTTCTGAGTCTACGATCACCATTCAAGACTAGATTCACGGGATCAGGGCAAGGTTCCCAAAATCTCGAAACTGCGATCGCCCCTCACCGCTCACAAATTCGCTGGTCGCGCCGAAGCAGGCGACGTTATCAGGCATAATGAATAGGTTTGTTCATGCCTGTCACGAAATGCTGTTACTCCCTGGAATTCAGCATTTCTCGGCGTTACACTGAAACATCTACATCCTGAGTCCAAGTTAAGTTAGAAAGCTATGCGTACCCACTACTGCGGTCAACTCCGAGCCGAGCATATTGGAGAGACAGTTACCCTCTGCGGCTGGGTAGACCGGCGGCGAGATCATGGTGGGGTGATTTTTGTGGATCTCCGCGATCGCGCAGGCGTGGTGCAAATTGTCAGCGATCCAGAGCGTAAACCTTCTTTTGAAGATGTTAGATGCAGAGCTACTACGATTTGGGTAGAAAAGGGATCTCCACAAAATCAACCTCAACAGGCGATGAATGATGATTGGTTTCATGCTGAGGCTCAACTTCGCTTATTAACAGAGACTGTTTCTACGGCCTACGATCAGGCGGGAACGTTACGTAATGAATATGTTATTCAAGTAACTGGCTGGGTTACGCGTCGTCCCGATGCATCATGCAACCAAAATTTAGATACAGGAGATATTGAAATTAATATCTCTAAGATTGAAGTCTTGAATGCGGTGCGGAAGCAATTGCCGTTTCAGGTGTCCAGTAGTGAGAATGAGTCGGTGCGGGAAGATTTGCGGCTGAAGTACCGCTATCTGGATTTGCGCCGGGAACGGATGAGCCGCAACCTGCAACTGCGGCATCAGGTGATCAAAACCCTGCGTCGCTTTTTGGAAG
>JAIXVO010000789.1 GCA_027482985.1 Cyanobacteriota bacterium | reverse complement strand
CCCGAAGTAATCTGCATACTCGTTGGAGTCCACCAATGCATCCACCAGGGCAGACAAACCACCGCTGGAGATAATCGAGAAATACTTCTGCACTTCTTCGCGCGAACTCGGTCCCCGACCCAGAATGTGCCGGAACGCCAGTTCTAAAGCCCGACTGTTGATGTAAGGCTCGAAGAAATTCTTGCGATACAGGGGTGACTTCGCCAGCCGCCGAATGAACTCCTTCATGGAGATTTCGCCATTCTTGACCTTCGATTCCAGGTCAGAAATGCTCAGGGAGTAAGCACGGGTAATGTCGCGTTCAAACACCTGCCGATAGGCGGCTTTGACCACTTCGTTTTTCTCGGAAGCAGACAGACCGGGTTTCATCGCATATTTTGGACGGCGCTCAGACGCATTGAAGTAGATCTGAGGCAGTTGTAACCCTTGCAGGTCGGTAGAAGCTCGCTGGCGCACTTTGGTAGACGGCGTGGGCGCTTTGAACTCGGTGATCAGCACATCAAAGTACTGCCGCACGATTTCATCGGCCTCGGCATCGCCCCGGAAGTAGCTAACTGCCGCTGCTTTCATTTTTTGCAACGCCACGATCGTCGCTTCACCAGAACAGGCGCGTTCGATGATCTCCCGCAACCCGCGTGTATTCACCGCGATGATGTTGGGGTCTCCCGCGACGATCGCGTAGGTGGTGTAGCGCAGGAACCAGCTCAGGTCACGCAGGGATTTCTGCATGTTGCTGGGGCCATAGCGGGCGATGTTGATCGGTCGAAAGCCAGCCGGGGTGGGGCCACTGTCCGAGGTGCCAACAAAAATGGAACGCAACCCATCCAGGAAGCCAGGACCGCTCTTGGTGTCTGCATAGGTGACGGTGCCCAGCTTCATGCCTTCTTGAGTGGTCATCACCATGCCACCCATCGTCATCACTGGGGCAGCGGCGGGTTTCTCCAAAAACGCCATTGGCGAACCACCCGTAAAAATACTGTTGGCAGCCCGTGACACAATAATGTCGGAATTGCGAGTGAGCGTTTCGGCAATTTCCAGGCGCTTTAAGCCAGAACTGAAATAGGTTGATAACTCGTCCAGTTCACCTTTCCCCAGAAAACGGTCTTGCTGTTCAGCCTGGGAAATGGTGGAAACGGCTAGAGTTTGGTAAAGGTTTGGGCGTGCAACTGAGCTTCCACCGCTTGCTTTAACACTCATTGGATTTCAAAAGCTCCCTTTACGGATTTTTACTGTGTTAAATCTGACCAAAGTGTCACCTGCCAACCATACAAAACGGAACCTTTGTGATCAAAAGTGGCTCTAGAAGGAGCCTGAGAGCAAAGGTGCAGGGTCAACCAGCCCAATAATTAGATTAGAACGATTCGGATCCACCAGTCTTTTTATTAAAAAGTTTGAAGAACCCAATTTGCTTGATTTACCGACAGATCATAGTTGATTGAGGGAACTCGGCTGAGAAACTAGAAATGTTTTGTTACAAAGCCTATTCATCAGATCATGAAACGGTTTGAGTCGCATTTTTATGATATTGCGATCGCCCTTCTCCCATCCCAATTCCCTGACAATGTAAAGATTATGGTCTAACGCTTAACAGACGTGGGGGGAAGCGGGATAAACGGTAATGGGTCATTGGTAATGGGTGATTGGTAATGGGTGATTGGTAATGGGTAATGGGTGATTGGTAATGGGTCATTGGTGGCTTGTGAGCTGCATGACTAGTTTTCAGAACGAACGGCTTTTTGCCCATCGCCCCGCGACTCCAGAACTTCCCCTCTATCCTCACCACCCCCGCCCATTCATTCCCGATTACCCATCACCCCTTCCCGCTTACCCCTTCCCGCTTACCCCTTCCCGCTTACCCATTACCGATTACCCATTACCGATTACCCATTACCCCTTCCCGATTACCCATTACCCATTACCGATTACCGTTTACCCATTACCCCTTCCCATGCCTCTGCCAGATTCCCAATCCGTTAGCGCTGCTGTCGCAAAACTTTACGATACCTATCCCTTCCCGCCGGAACCGTTGCTGGATGAGCCGCCTCCTGGCTATAACTGGCGCTGGAATTGGCTCAGTGCCTATCATTTTTGTACTGGACGGAAGCCCGCGCGGGAGGATGTGCGGATCTTAGATGTGGGCTGTGGGACGGGGGTGGGCACTGAGTATCTGGTGCATCTCAATCCCCAGGCGCAGGTGACGGGGATTGATCTGAGTGCGGGGACGTTGGCGGTGGCGCAGGAACGGTGCCAGCGATCGCGTGCCGATCGCGTCCAGTTTCACCAACTCAGTTTGTTTGACATCGAACAACTGGCGGGTGAGTTTGACTTAATTAATTGTGTCGGTGTGCTGCACCATACGGCAGACCCGATTCGCGGTATCCAAAAGCTGGCGATGAAGCTGGCTCCTGGCGGGATTCTGCATATCTTTGTGTATGCGGCGTTGGGACGGTGGGAAATTCAACTGATGCAACAGGCGATCGCATTACTCCAGGGCGATCGGCAGGGCGACTACCGTGATGGGGTGCAGGTGGGGCGGCAGATCTTTGCGGCGTTGCCCGAAACTAATCGGCTGGTGCAGCGGGAAAAGGAACGCTGGTCGATGGAAAATCAGCGGGATGAAAATTTCGCGGATATGTATGTGCATCCCCAAGAAATTGATTACACCATCGATACCTTATTTGAATTGATTGATGCGTCGGGCTTAGAATTCCTGGGCTTCTCGAATCCCCACAACTGGGATCTGGCGACGCTCTTAGGCAAAAATCCAGACCTGATG
>JAIXVO010000048.1 GCA_027482985.1 Cyanobacteriota bacterium | reverse complement strand
CAGGGACGCTGACGCGGATCAAAGTTTTTGACGACCTGCACTAGCTGCGTGCGATCGCCCGTGGCATTCGTCGAGAAATACTGATTAATGCTCGTGCGCGGATCTCGTTTAATAATTTGCAAATCATCTTGCAGGGTGCGCCGTGCCCCGACGTAATCCCCATTCGCACTGCCAAAGAAGTTGTAAGTAATGATCGGGAAAGTGCGAATTTGTTGCCAAAAATATTTCTCTGTATGCTTTGGATCTTGTCGATCTAAATCGTTCAGTTCAATTTCGTTGGCATTCAGTCGATTAATCAGATGGGGGGTTTCGACATAATTCAACAGGCGTTCTTTGACTCTGGCAGTGACTTCATCTCGCAGTTGCGTCGCCACTTCATTGACTGCCTGCTGCCCATTGCGGTAGGAAAAATAGCCCGCCAAGCCAACTGCTGTGACGACTTGCAACAACGTCGAACAAATGAAAATTGTGCGGAGCGGCAATTTCCTCAAATTCTTCTGAGGGTCAGCGTTCATCCCTGGCACCATAAATAGTTCGTCCCGGCAGATTCTTTTCTCTAGGCTTCCCCGCCTGCCCTCAACCGCATCAACTTGAGCCGCGTAGTCATCGCGATCGCGGCAGGGTATGGGACTAAAAGCCATTAACTCTCATCGATCTAGCGTTGGGTCTCGCCCTGATCTCAACTTAAAATGAATCAAGAACGATGGGAGCAGGGCGAATGAGGGTACAAGATATCGAGAATCAAGCGTTGCAGTTGCCGATTGGCGATCGCTGGCGGTTAGTGCAGTCGCTGTTGAGTTCCATTCAACAGGAAACGCTAGAGCCTGGTTCTCCAACACCAAACGTCGATGCCTTAACAGATCTTGATCCCTGGACTCAAAGTCTCATTGGAGTGGTACAGCTGGGGACGGAGGCAGATACAGAGTCTTATGTGAACTATCTGGAGAATAAATACAGTTGAGGAAAATATTGTATGACAGTGACGTTTTGCTGGATGTTTTAGCTCAACGGCAACCTTTTGTGATGGACTCTGCCCAGGCCTTAAACATCGCAACGCAACCCCAAGTTCAGGGGTACATGGCGGGGCATGCTGTGACCAATATCTTTTATATCTTGCGTCGTCAGGTCGGCAATGAAGCAGCGCGTGAGCTTTTATCGCAACTACTACAGCATCTTCAAATCGCCAATGTGACAGACGCGGTGATTAGAACTGCGTTGCAAAATTCGATGCACGATTTTGAAGATGCTGTCACTAGTGAAGCAGCCAATGCCGTAGGGGTAGAGATCATTGTGACTCGAAACACACCTGACTTTACCTCCTCTTCCATCCCCGCTATGTTGCCAGGCGAGTTTTTGGCAGGGTCATGGAATTAATTCTAAAAGCGTTCTACACCTTCAAATGGCTTTGAGGTGACCTTCGCCGCTTCGCCACAGGTGCGAGGGGTAGGGAAGAGTTTGCCGGGATTGGCGATGTTTTGCGGGTCGAAGGCATGGCGCACCCATTGCATCGTTTCCAGGTCAGTCGGGGTGAACATTTCCGGCATATAACAGCGTTTGTCCGCACCAATGCCATGTTCGCCGGAAATACTGCCGCCGACTTTGACACAGAGTTTCAAAATTTCGCCGCCTAACTCCTCGACGGTTTCTAACGCACCGGGAACGGCATTATCGTACAGAATCAGGGGATGCAAATTACCATCGCCCGCATGGAAAACATTCGCGACTTGGTAGCCAAACTTCTGCCCCAGCGCTTCAATTTCCTGTAAGACATATTCCAGCTTCGTGCGGGGAATCACGCCATCCTGCACATAGTAATCGGGAGCCATCCGCCCCATCGCCGCAAACGCCGCTTTGCGACCTTTCCACATGGTCAGGCGCTCCTCGGCATCAACGGCCACGCGCACCGATCGCGCCCCATTCTGCATACAAATCTCACGAATGCGATCGCCATTCACCTCGGCTTCCACTTCCAGCCCATCCACTTCCACCAGCAAAATCGCCGCCGCATCCCGGGGATAACAATTTGTTGCCACCACATCTTCCACGGCATTAATGCTCATGTTGTCCATCATCTCCATACCGCCGGGAATGATACCCGCACTGATGATGTCCGACACGGCTGCCCCCGCCGCTTCCACACTGGTAAAGTCCGCCAACAACACGCGAATCGCTTCGGGCGTTTTCACCAACCGCAGGGTAATTTCCGTCGCGATGCCCAGCGTCCCTTCTGAGCCGACAAATAACCCCGTCAGGTCATATCCCGGCATCTCAGGGACAGTCCCGCCGACATCCACGATCGCCCCATCCGGCAACACCAATTTCAACCCCAACACATGATTCGTCGTCACGCCATACTTCAGGCAATGCACCCCACCGGAATTCTCGGCCACATTCCCGCCGATCGAGCAAATAATCTGACTGGATGGATCTGGCGCATAGAAGAACCCCGCCCCACTCACCGCTTGCGTCACCCAGTTATTAATCACCCCCGGTTGCACCACCACCCGCTGATTCTCCAGATCCACATCGAGAATCTGTTTCATCAACGCCGTCACAATCAGGACGCAATCATCCACGGGCAGCGCTCCCCCCGATAACCCCGTGCCCGATCCCCTAGCGACAAACGGCACTTGAAACTGACTGCACACTTTCACCAGCGCCGCCACCTCCGCTGTCGATCGCGGCAACACCACCACCGCCGGACGATTGCGATAACTGGTCAACCCATCACATTCATACACCAGCAATTCTTCTTTGCGGCGCACCACGTTGCTTTTGCCGACGATCGCCTCAAAAGCGTGAATCACGGGTTGCCAGTCGCGGGTCATTTCTCGTTCGGGAGCCAGCATGGGTGTTCCTGAGTAGTATCTAGGATCATTCTATAGTGGGAGGAGGGGCTAGGGGTTAGAGATCAGGGGCTAGAGTTTTTGATGGAGACAATTGAGCAGGTTGATGCTGCCTTTGGATGACCATTGCGCTTAGCTGGCTCTCAATGGCATCACAAGCGACACTGACCCCTTTTTCTGTTTGCACAATGCGCCCAATTGCTGTTGCTTTGCTTGCATAACTTCGGATACGCTGTCGTTGGCTTGTTCATCAACCGCGGTGAATTTGGCTTAGGTATTTGACCCGATCCACAGGTCTAGTCCATTACCCAAGTATTCTCTGCGGATCCAGCTAACGACCCCGTTCACCCGCCGCTAGCAACTTCTCGAACTCAACCAACTATATCTGTACGGTCGGTGTGCAACGGGATTGTTAGGCTTTTGCTATGTTAACAAACCCAATTAACTGGATTCATATCTAGTAATGTTAAAGTCTTCGTCAGTGGTTGGTGGTTGAAAATATGCAGTGATGTAGTCGAATTCTGCCTCAGACATAATCATCGAACCTTCAGGCT
>JAIXVO010000250.1 GCA_027482985.1 Cyanobacteriota bacterium | reverse complement strand
GCCCCTGCCCCCTGCCAATCTACTTCGTCGTTTCTACCGGAGTTTCGGCTGCTTCCAACGGTTCAATGGGGGCAGCCGTTCTCATTTCTGGGTGATGATCGGCAGGGAGAGCATCGCTGATGGCGACTACCTGCTTCCGTTTTGAGAAGCCCCAGGCAAAAATAAGCGCGATCGCCGTCACCATTAGCCACTCCGGCGGCACGAGGGCATCATTCACAACTCGCAGCAGCAACCGCAACCCGACGAAGGCGACAGTAATGTAGCCTGCATCTTCTAAATGCTCAAATTCTTCTAACCACTGAATAAATAACCCCGCCATAAACCGCAGTGCAACGATGCCAATGGTGGCTCCCAGTAAAATGATCCAGATTTCCTGAGAGACCGCGATCGCGGTGGTCACACTATCCAGGGAAAACGCCAGATCGGTAATCGCGATCAGGGGAATGGCTTGCCAGAGGGAGTCAAAGCGGGGACCGTGGTGGGCATTCTCCCCATCTTCATCGGCACCGGACGTGAAGTACTGAAATACCAACCAGAGTAAATACAACGCGCCCGCCAGTTCCACCTGCCAAAAGTTCATCACCCAGGTGGCCGTCAAAATCAACGACATGCGCAAGACATAGGCCAAAACCAGCCCAATGTTCAAGGCTTGCCGTTGCAGCACGGGGTTGTGTAAGCCTTGAGTTAAGGCAGCGAGGGCGATCGCGTTATCCGCCGAGAGGACGGCTTCTAGCGCAATCAAGACCGGGAGGAGGAGGAGCGTATCTAAGCCAAAATTCGGCGAAAAATCTAAAAGTTGGTCTATCATCCGGGAGTTTCAAACCAGACAGTATTGAACAGTACTGAAAATAAGCAGGAAAACCTAATAAGTCGCAGTGTCATCGCAAGCTATAGATACCGATTATGACATTTTCCCAGGAGGAATGTTGCAACTTGTAACAAGGTATTCCCCAAACTGGCACTTTGAAGGACATTAAGGAACGATAGATCTCTCAAGATGTCTTACTCATCTGTCATAAAGGAGTCTTAACACGATGAATATTTCGGATGCTCAAGTGTACTGGGCGTTGTTTATTGCTCTGATTCCTGGAATTTTGGCCTTCCGCCTGTCCACAGAGCTTTACAAATAAACGTCGGAACCATCTGGCATAAATAATTCGCCTGTTTTGCAGATTGGCTCTACAATCACCTGGGTATACTCTGATATAGGGTAGTTCCCGGTTGATTCTGGGCAGCTCAAAGCAGGCTTGTTAATTTTAAAGAAAGTTAATAGTCTATTTGGGACGACTCCTGTAGATTAAGTAGGTCAAAAACCTGAGTCTGGATACCCAGGTCGTTTGACTAAAGAGCGAAAGACTTTGCTCCTGGTTGCTCCTAATGTGGATGAAGTATTGCGATGTATGCACTGAAACCCCCCACCCCCGATCAGCCCCCCGTTCGCGCCAAGCGAGTTGCCCGTCGGGCCAAGCCCAGCCGCCGCAGCCATCCCCATCGCGCGATCGCCGTGGAAACGGGAGCCAAATTAGCGGTGAATGTCGTCCTCTCAGTGGTGGCGGTGACGGCGCTGGTGCAGTTGATGCCGTATCGATCTTCCCAGGTCGGGAAAATTCAAGAACTGGATGCCGCCCTGAAATCCACGGAATTTCGCGTCCAGAACGTCCAAACCCGCTTCCAAAACTTCTTTGATCCCTATCAAGCGCGGGAAAATATGCAGCAACTTACAGATCGCATTGATCCGATGCGCCGTAAGGTCTTCTGGAAAGCTCCCGCTGCCCCCGCTCCCGCTAAGACTGAGGTGCCTGTTGCCCCCGTACCCGCAGCGGATGATGGTCAGTAAGCTCGACTTCCAACTTCTAAAAACTCACGCAGGGCGGCACATTCATCACAATGTACCGCCCTTGGTTTTTGAGATGATTTGTGGCGATCGCCTTACTCTGTCGGCAACGGGCTGAGCAACTCCTGTAACCAGTTTCTCACCTGTGTCCGCAGGCGACGCGCACCGTCTAAAGTAGAACCCGATAAGGGCAGGCGGTCCAGCGCGCGGTGATAATCCATCACGGCATAGTTCCAATCGCCCAACAGCTGAGAAGCGCGACCCCGCTCAGCATAGAGATGCCCTTCGATCGCCGCCGACAACCGCATTAAGTCAGTCGTGTCCATAAATTGACTACATTGGAGCGCGGCATCAAAGGTTTCGATCGCCAGATCGTAGTCTGCCATCTGCCGCCAGGTAATCCCCAGATTCAAACGCGCCCGCAGATCGGTGGGGTCGAGGTCGATCGCGGTTTCGTAATCAGCGATCGCGTCACCCAAGCAGCCCAGTGAGGCGTAACAGTTGGCGCGGTTGTTATAGACCTTGCCTAAGCGGGGATTCAGCGTCAGTGCTCGATGATAGTCCAGCAAAGCCTGGTCTAATTGCCCTTGCTGGAAGTACAACAGCCCCCGATTGTTCAAGTGACTGGCATTCTCAGGATGATGGACGATGAGTTGGGTAAACAAAGCGATCGCCTGGGGCAAATCTCCCTGCTTAGCCGCATCCATTGCTTGTTGTCGCACGCTCATCTCCTGATCACTCTGGCTCAGGGGGAGCAGCGGGTAGGTGGTCGGGGGTTCGTATCGAGTGGGCACTTTAGTCAAATTCAAGGCTGGATAGGTAAAAGCGGTTGCTGAACGATCTCCCTGCACAGGAGCCAAATCGACAGCCACACCAGCGCGGCGAAGCCGTCTAGGACGATTGGAATGCACCGGAAACATGCGAAGGTTCATGCAGTTCTCACCAGCGAATATGTCATTACTCTACGGAGCCGAAAGGGTTACCAGGGAAACTGTCTGTGTCACTTAGTTAGGTGTCTAGAGCGCTAGACGAGCGCTTGGGAACAATCATCACAACGGAGAACTACACAACTTAGAACTGGAATTACTGAAGCCAACCCCCTTAGCAATAGGGTTGTTGTCTCTAACCTCAGTCAGGCTCCTTCTTCCTTCTTTCTTGGGCTAAAAAGACTCCTCCGGATGGGGGGAGGAAAAAGATAGGGAGCTGAGGGAGGGGGAGGGAACTGAGGGAGTCAGGAGTTAGGAGTCAGGAGTTAGGAGGGGCAATGCCTTGTGCTTGCCCAGGTTGGGCGGGGGATGAGACCAGGAAACTAGTGGTCTGGCAATCCTGAAGTTGTTCGCTATTGCCCTGTTTCGACTCGCGTTCGACAGAATGCCCACGCCGAAGCCTCCTGATGCCGAGCCAAGGCGTGGCATTCGGGCAAGAACGGTGCAATTACTGTTCAAGACTTGCTGCCGAATGTCGCGCCCCTACAGTTATCTTTTCCCGCTGACTCCTGGCTTCCTCTCCCTCCCTCTCCCTCCCGCCCTCCCGCCCTCTCGCGTCATTAAGAAACACAAACAACTCTCCCGAACTCCCAAGGTGCTGGGGCAGTTGTTGATAGAATTCAACGGTGAGCAAGACTGTACTTAAACCGCAGGATATTTATGACCTCGATCGCGACCCTCACTCAAGCGCCGGATTTAGCTACAGATGACTATCTTGTGATTGGGTTGGCAACCTGCTATTTGAAACAAGAAGGCGAAGTGCTGGAAATTAAGATCGCGGAACCGATTCCCTCGGCAGCGCTGGAATCATTGATGACGGGCATTCCGACTTCCTATGAATGGGCGATCGCGACCACCCTGGGCACGGTTCTCGCCGATGGCACACCGCAATTGCCAGCCCCCTTCCCGGCAGAAACCCAACTGTGTGAAGAGTTTGTGGATCGAGCGATCGCAGCCACCCGTACCTACAAAGCGCGTCCGATCGCTCAAGCTCATATTCCCGCTGGGATGACCAAATCGGACTTCAACTATTCCACCGAGCGCAAACGGGTGCTCAACGCCAAGCGCACGATTCGCAAGGAGGATAATGTGAAACAACACGAACATACGCACAAGGTACTGTGAGATGCTGAAACTTTACGGGGGTGCCCGCAGTCGGGCGGCGATCGTCCAATGGTATTTGGAAGAATTGGGGGTGCCCTACGAGTTTGTGTTGCTGGATATGCAGGCGGGGGAACATCGCCAACCGGAATTTCTAGCGATTAACCCGATTGGCAAAGTGCCCGCGATCGTCGATGGCGACTTGCCGCTCTGGGAAACGGGAGCTATTTTGCTCTATCTAGCTGAAAAGTATGGTGCCACCCCGTTGACTGTTGAACAGCGAGCCACCCTGAACCAGTGGATTTTGTACGCCAATGCCACGATGGGGCCAGATATCTTCCAGGAGCACACCCGCGAAAAAGCCTTTCCCCGCCACATGACGATGCTCAACCAGTGGTTCAGCCAGCGTCCGTATGTCATGGGGGATGAATTCACGATCGCGGATGTCATGGTCGGCTCCATGCTCAATTACATTCCCCTGATGTTGCAACTGGATTGCAGCCCCTACCCCGTTGTTGCCGAGTACATGCAGCGGATGGGCGATCGCTCGGCGTATCAGCGATCGATTGGCGGGAAGAAGTAGGAGTCAGAAGTCAGGAGTGCGGAGGGAGAGGAAGGAGAAGGGAGGGAAAGGAAGATTTCGTAGAGACGTGCCGCTGGCAAGTCTCGCCAGGATTTAGGGAAAAGAGCCAGAGATTTTGTAGAGACATGCCGCTGGCACAATTATTCAGAGATGAGGGAAAAGCGTCGAGCAATACCTTACTCTCTGCCTGTGATCTGCTCTCGAAATCAGGAATCATACCTGAGAAGTCAGTAGTCACGAATGACAAAATGACACCCAGGCAAGGCACTTAAAGCGAGTCTTCATCCGCTCCCAACGATCGCCCTCATCCCCTCCCTTCCCCTTCCTCCCCCTTCCTCCCCTCCCTATGTCCCAAAAAAACGAAATTCCGGCTCTCATCCTCGCCTTCCTGGTGACAGTAGGCTTAGTGGGGGGGGCTGGCTGGTGGTTAATTCAGGCGACGGGTGGGGGATTGAGCGGCTTGTTATCGTCCAATCGCGATCGCCCCGCTGCCCCAACACCCACCGAAAACGCGGCGACTTTCAATCAAGTCGCTGTCCCCAACGGCTTGTTTAACTATGGCGGCAGTACGACCTGGGCGACGATTCGGCGGGATGTGGATAGCGTGATTCAATCCACCGTGCCGACCTTTACCTTGCGCTACACCGATCCGATGACGGGCACTCCCGGTTCGGGTTCGGGGATTCGGATGTTGCTGGAAGGCCAACTGGCGCTGGCGCAGTCGTCGCGGGCGATCAAGCCGGAGGAATACCAGCAGGCGCAGCAACGCGGCTTTACGTTGAAGTCGGTGCCCGTGGCGCTGGAAGGGATCGCGATCGCGGTCAATCCCACCTTACAGATCGCCGGACTCAATCTAGAGCAATTGCGCGACATTTACACGGGCAAGGTGACGAACTGGAACCAGGTGGGCGGCCCGAATTTGCCGATCACCCCTTACTCGCGGCGGATTCAGGATAGTGGCACCGTGGAGTTTTTTGTAGAAAATGTGTTGGAGGGGCAAGACTTAGGGGCAACGGTTCAATCGGTTTACAGTACGACCGATGCCCTGCGCAAACTGGGCAATAATCCTGGCGGCATTTACTATGGATCGGCACCGGAGATTGTGCCCCAGTGTACGGTGAAGCCGATCGCGATCGCGCGGCAGGGCGATACCTATGTTCCCCCTTATCAGGAACCCCTCGTGCCTCCCGCCGCCTGTCCGGGGCAACGGAACCAACTCAACACGGAAGCCTTCAAAAAAGGCGACTACACCATTACCCGGCAACTTTTGGTCATCATCAAACAAAACGGACAGGCCGAACAGCAGGCTGGCGAAGCTTATGCCAATCTTCTCCTGACAGATCAGGGCCAGGACTTGATTGAGAAAGCGGGGTTTGTGCGGATTCGTTAGATTCCCAAACTTCCCCCCTAGATGGTAAACAGGCTGTTAAGATGCAAGAAACTTTTTTGTTTCACCCTCCCTGCACCTATGAGTGACACTGTTCTCCGCGTCGAAACCTTAGATGTGCAATTCAAGTCGGATGGCACCGTTGTGAAAGCGGTCGATGGCATTTCCTTTACGGTGCAGCGGGGGCAAACCCTGGGGATTGTGGGTGAGTCGGGGTCGGGGAAGTCTGTGACTTCGTTGGCGGTGATGGGCTTAGTGCCGCCGCCGGGGGGAATTGCTGGAGGGAATATTTGGTTTCGCGGGCGGGATGATCAGAAAGAGCCTGTGGATTTAACGAAATTGCCGACGCGCCGCCTGGAAGACTACCGGGGCGGAGAAATCTCGATGATTTTCCAGGAACCGATGACCTCTTTGAATCCGGTTTATACGATTGGGTTTCAGTTGGTGGAGGCGATTCGGCTGCATAAGCGGTTGACCCAGGAAGAGGCGGAGAAGGAGGCGATCGCTCGGCTCCAGGAAGTCCGGTTGCTGCCGCAGGATGACCAGTTGCGGGTGCAGTGTGATGGCAGTCCGCGTGAAATGCAGCGGTTTAAGCAAGCCTTCCTCAATCGGTATCCCCATGAATTATCGGGCGGCCAGATGCAGCGGGTGATGATCGCGATGGCGATTTCCTGCGATCCGGCGCTCCTGATTGCCGATGAACCCACGACGGCGCTGGATGTGACCGTCCAGGCGACGATTCTCGACCTGTTGCAAGATTTGCGCGATCGCCGGGGCATGTCCATCATGTTTATCACTCACGATCTGGGCATCATTGCGGAAATCGCGGATACGGTCGCCGTCATGTATCGCGGCAAAATTGTGGAAACGGGTTCCGTCTGGGAGATTTTCTCGAATCCGCAACATCCCTACACGAAGGGACTCTTGACCTGTCGCCCCCAACCCGATCGCCAGCTTCGCCGCCTCCCCACCGTGTCCGACTTCATGCAGGTGAGTACTGATGCGCAGGGTACTGTCGTGATCGAGGAACGGGAAAAGGATGTTAATCGGGCACTGGAACTGGCGCAAGAAGTCCCTGCTGCCGAAACAGAACAGCGCCTCACCAGCCTGCAACAAAAACCACCCCTGCTCTCAGTGCAGCATTTGCGGGTGGGCTTCCCGATTCGGAATGTGTTTGGTCGCACGAAACGCTATTTCATGGCGGTCAATGATGTCAGCTTTGACCTCTATCCGGGGGAAACGCTGGGTCTGGTGGGCGAATCCGG
>JAIXVO010000191.1 GCA_027482985.1 Cyanobacteriota bacterium | reverse complement strand
CATACCGCTCGACCAGGGATTGCAACGCTTGGAAGGCCCAGTCGGTTGGTTTGACATCAGAAAATTGGGAGACCGAAGTGACCTGTGCCATCGACGAGGCGGCAGGTTGCAAATCTTTCGCCAGTTGCGAAACCGGGGCGACGGGAGTGGCAGCCTCGATCGCGGCTGCTTTCGTTTGGGCGATCGCGCCGGGAGTAGCGATTGCGGCGCTCACCCAGAAAGAGGCTAGCCCTAAAGTTTGCAAAGACTTTGAATAAAATGTATTCACGAGATCCCTCACACATCTAGAAAACAGTCAAATCATCAAAAGCAGTGCAAACCGTAAATTTGCGCCTGCTCCAGTACCCTCATTTGATCGAGGCGCTAGGGTTGGTATCGTCAGCCGAACCGCACCAGCCAGCCAAAACCATCCAAACAACAACATTGCCACAAGTGGGCAACATGCTGTCAGAATCTATGCCTTAATTTGAGTCGTGTTATCACCAAACTCGCTCAAGTCCTGGAACCAATGAAAAATGATTTGAGTCCTTCCGTCATTGAATTGTAACCATGCTTGCAGCGACAAATTCCGAAAGCAACACTTTGAAAATTTTATGGATGTGATAGGAGATTTCTTATCTTTGGCAATTCGGCGACCGATTGGTTGGAAGCGAAGCTCGATCGCTGATAATCAACGGTAACCATGTGCGAGTTTTTTTAGGGGGACTGTGTGGGCGATCGCAAACTCAAACCAATGGCGTGGCTGATCCTGCTGGTCATCACCCTGTTGCCACTGCTCACGGCCTGTGATCTACCTCAGGTGAAGGCCGAAGACCGCATTTTTCTCAATCTCAACTTGGACTTTCTCAGCGAATTTCAACTCCCGGCTAAGGACTTTCAGGGCACACCTGTTGGCGGACTGTCCGGCATTACCTACGATCGCCAGCGCAATTTGCTTTATGCCATTTCCGACGATCGCAGCGATTTTGCCCCAGCGCGATTTTATACTCTCAAACTCGATCTCGATGACACCGCCCCCACCGCTCCCAAAATTCAGACAGTGACGGTAACCAATGTCACCGCCATTTTGAACGAAGCTGGACAACCTTTCCCTAAAGGGACGGTCGATCCGGAGGGGATTGCCCTCTCGCCCTTGGATACCTTATTCATCTCCAGCGAAGGGATCGCCAGTCGCGAGATTGCGCCCTTTGTCGCAGAGTATGAGTGGCAGACGGGCAAGGTGAAGCGGAGTTTGATGATTCCCGATCGCTACAAGCCGAAATTAGAAGGGGCCAAACTGGTGCAGGGGGTAGGAGAGAATTTGGGCTTTGAAGCCTTGACCCTGGGCGGCATCAGTCCGGGAGCGATCGAGCCGTTTCGCTTGTTTACCGCCACCGAATCAGCTCTGACCCAAGACGTTTCCCCAGAGCATCCCCAGAACGGAGCGAGTCGTAATCGCTGGTTGCATTACTCGATTGATCCCGACCACAGTTTGCTGGTATCGGAGCAAATGTATCTCATGGATCCACCCCCACCCGGCGCGAGATTTCATGGCGTAACCGAGATTTTGGCGATCGATCAGGGCGGGCATTTTCTCAGTTTGGAGCGTTCTTTTGGGGACAATGGGTTTGCCGTCAAGCTATTTCAACTCGCAATTGGCAATGCCACCGATACGACCCGAATTGACAGCTTTCGAGGCACCCTGCCAGCCGTACAACCAATTCGCAAAAAACTGTTACTGGATTTAGGGACGTTGGGCATTCGTCTCGACAATTTGGAAGGGATGACCCTGGGGCCGCAATTACCCGACGGGAGTCGCAGTTTGTTATTAATCAGTGATAATAATTTCAACCCCATGCAGGTGAATCAATTTTTGCTGTTCCGCCTGCGGGGACGCGTTTAGATCTGGACGGAAGCGATCGCGCTGACGTAGCTTAATATAAGCGGTACACTCAAGCAGGGGTTGCTCCCTCAATTTGTCGGTCAAAGGCTGCTGAGATTTTCATGCAGGTATCATCAGAACCATCCTCCAATGTTGACACTCCCTTGCA
This sequence comes from Cyanobacteriota bacterium, assembly GCA_027482985.1. Lineage (GTDB taxonomy): Bacteria > Cyanobacteriota > Cyanobacteriia > Leptolyngbyales > Leptolyngbyaceae > JSC-12. Next base: position 1,238 of record JAIXVO010000191.1, on the reverse strand, counting down.
GCTCTTGTTGTTTATTGACAAGCGTTCCAGTTCAAGAGAGCAACTTCGGCAAGTGCGGAGTGAATTGAAAGAACTCCGAGAAACCTGCGACTTTGAGCTGCAAATTATTGATGTCACCGAGCAACCTTACCTGGCTGAATATTTTCGGTTGGTCGCCACTCCCACCCTGATCAAAATTCACCCTGAACCCCGGCAAAGTCTGGCGGGCAGCAACTTAGTCAAGCAATTGCGGCATTGGTGGTCGCAATGGCAGCGCTCCGTGGAGGAGTATTTAGCCACCACCGAGCAACCGTTGGAACCCAAACCGCAGCGGCAATTAATGCCCACCCTCAATTTGCCTGTCGCCGCCGAACTGGAAGCTGTGCCCACCGATCTCGCACTAGACAGCGATCGCCGCAGTGATGACCCACCGCCTCCAGCGCCGCCGTCCCTGCAAGAACCCGTGCTACCCGAACCAGAGCAGATGACTTTAAGCGATCGCACTGCTCCGACAGAATCATCCTTGCGCTTCATGTCGAACTCGATCGAACAAATTCGACTGGCGGATGAAATTTTTCGATTGCGCCGAGAAAAAGAGGATCTGCAACATCAACTTCAGTTCAAAGATCAAATCATTGCGATGCTCGCGCATGACCTGCGTAACCCCCTGACCGCCACCTCGATCGCCCTGGAAACCCTAGAAATGGGCTACAAAACGGGGGAAGAAGTTAACCCCCGGCTCACTCCAGCCCTGATGTTGCAATTGCTCAAACACGCCCGGACGCAAACTCGTGCGATCGATCGGATGATCACCGATATCCTGCAAGCCGCTCGCGGGACGGGTGCCGAACTGCAAATTCGGCCACACGAATTAAACCTGAGTGGGCTCTGTCTGGATGTGCTGCATCACCTGGAAGAACGCCTGAAGGCCAAATCGCTCCAGGTGGAACAGGATATTCCCACCGATTTGCCGCCCGTATTGGCAGATGAAGAACGGATTCGGCAAGTGTTAATCAACCTGCTCGATAACGCCATCAAATACACGCCCATTGGCGGCACGCTGCAAATTTCGGCACTCCACCGGACCACCCAAAAAATTCAAATTAGCGTTTGCGATAATGGTCCGGGCATTCCCTCCGAAAATCAGGAACTCATTTTTGAAGAACACTATCGCCTCAAGCGCGACGAAAATAAAGATGGCTACGGGATTGGGCTATCCCTGTGTCAGCGCATCATTCGGGCGCATTATGGCCGCATCT
>JAIXVO010000007.1 GCA_027482985.1 Cyanobacteriota bacterium | reverse complement strand
CGGCTGATTGGCGATCGCTGGCGCATCAATACGATGGCAATCCCGGCTGTTTGCAACAAGTTGCCACTACTATTACCCATGCTTTTGGGCGGGATGTGTCACGCTTTCTGGCTTACCAGCCACAGCAGGCGATTTTGGTCGGGGAGATGCGCCGTTCCTTAGATCAGCAAATTGATCGCCTGTCCGCTGCGGAGGTGACGCTGTTGCAAGAACTTGCGAAACACCGTGAACCTGCCACTTTGGAAGATATGCAACGTCGGATGCAAGCTGTCATGTCAGCGTCCCAGTTGTTGGAGGTATTGCTTTCCCTAGTGCGGCGATCGCTCCTACGCACGAGTGCCATTACCTATAGTCTAAATCCACTAATAGCAGAATATTTAACGCAGCAGGAGTGGTCAATTTAACAAGTGGCAATTGTGTGTCCGGAGTGTGAACCTAGGGTCTTTTATAATTCCTTCAGCGGAAAGGAGCCGATCACTGGTGTTGCTTAACTTCTTTGCATCTGTTTTTTGCATAAAAAGATTGGTTGAAGCCAGAGTAAGTAATATGGACAGAGTTGCTGGGGGTGATTTAAGCCCACGGCTCTCCGTCAATTGAGATGGGTTGCTGGTTGAGCCCCTCAGCCCCAATTTCATTCAGGTTTGAAAATCGCATCCAGGTGAGCGCTACCGAGGTTTAACTGTCATGTCTAGCCCCTACTACCGACCAACCAGTTTTGCAGAACAGCAACTTTATGATCATTGGATCAATTGTCGTCGCGAGGAAGCGCCGGAGACTTTACTAGAGCGCTTTCGGTGTTTATTTGTGGATGGGATTCAATACGCTGAACCCCATATTCTAGAAATGCTCCACAAACTGGCGATTTCGCGGCAAGCGCAGGCTGATTTCAAGTTTATTTTGAATCGCTGCTGCCGGATCTTGATCAACTACTGGTGGTTCCAACCTGCCTGCCGCTGGGCGATTCCCGAATTGGTCTACCTGATCCAGTCGCCTCCTCGCGGCAGTACGGTTTACCTCAATACACAATCGCTACGGCGCTTAGTGCGAGAGTTTTTAAACACTGAAGAATACAAGGCATTGCAACGGTTATCGCAGGTGGTGGAAGAAGGGGTGGATCTGGATCGCTCCGAGTTTCCAGAGTACGCGCGATCGCGCCGAGCCGCAGCGGGAGAAGCGGTGGAAGCGGTGGATGCGGCACTGGCTCAACCCCACTTCATCCATCGTTATCCCTACCTCTACCCCTATTGCTTGAGTAGTAACAGTAGCGATTCGGAATTTGATACGATTCGGCATCTTCAGGCGGAGAGTCAGCAACGCTATGAACGGGATTTGTCGCGCTATGTGACCTACATGGTGCAAAAAAATGATCCCCAGATGCGGACACCCGCCACGGCGATCGCCAATCCCACCCTCCTGAGTGATTCGCAGCTCCGATTTTCGATCAAGCACTTTACCGGAGCAAATGAGCGATCAGGCAGCTACAAAGATCAGGCCAAACGGTTTCTCGCTTACAGTACCCAATTTGACACTTACCGGGATTTCAAAGAGGGACTTTACCGCTACCTGATCAGTACGGTGAATGCTTCCAAACCGGAGTATGGCAAACACCACTTTAACCAGTGGCTCCACACGCAGATCGTCAACATCCTGCCCCAAAATGATCATCAAGCGGTCAGTCCCTTTTTGGTCACGCGCACTTGTTACCAGCTCATCGAAGCCTTGGTGGCTCCACCGCAACAGGTGAATAACCATCTGGTGTTTGTCGATTTGATCAGTAATGTGGGGGCGACGGCGACGACGGGCTTGTTGCTGAAGCTGTTGTTGCTCTACGGCAATCTCAAGTCGAGCCTGGAAAAACGGTTGGCAATCCTCTACAAACACTACGAACCAGTGATGAATGGAGTGCGCTGGCTGGTGGAATCGCTGGAGAATCTGCAAATCGCCTTCTCGCTGCACTTCGGCTCCGTCAATTTACCCTGTCTGGGCCAACTGTAACGCAGCAAATCTCTAAAAATACCTGCAGGGGCGGGTTTCGCAGTAACGTTGTGCGTCAAGCCAGTTACCCATTAAACCCGCCCCCCGATGTCACCTAAATTTAGTCCACCAGCGGGACGCGATCGCTATTTGCCAAACCGTAAGTCTGAGAGGCGTTTTTGAGCGTCGGGATCGAGGGAGTGGGCGAGAAAACGTCCGGTTTGTTTGCGGGCGGGTTGGCGTTTTTGGCGAACTTTCAGGGCGACAGCATCGACTTCCAGACCCAGTTGTTCCGCTGACAGACATTCCGCCCCGTAACCAATGACGGTTAGCTGCTGGGCGCGATCGTTCGTAGCCACAATCAGGCGGGAGTGAAACTTGCGCAGGTCGTTACGAAAGGCGGAACAGGCTTTTTCGATGTAAGTGTCGGCAGTTTGCCCGAAGTCGGTATAGCAAACTGACAGATAGCTGGCGATGACTTCGCGCTTGCTGGGGCCATCCTGATACTGCGCATCAAAGACCAGGCGGGTGTCGTAGCCCTGGTAAGCGCTGTAGTTCATCAAGGTTTCGGTGAGGCGGCGACGGGCTTCTTCCAGTCCGTCCTGATCGCGCACCTGTTTGAGGTCGTGCCAATTCCCAATGACGTTATAGCCGTCAACCAGTAAAACTGCGACTGGGGTGGAACGTGGCATGGGAACCAGGGCTTAAAGTTTTGTGAATATTTTAGCAATAAGCCCAGTTTATCGCATTCACGGGGAATGCGATAACGTAATTAGACACAAAAATGGCTTGGCTCTACTCGGTAATTTGCATGAGCCGCTGGCGGAGTCGGTGGGGGTCGCCCTGATCCACAACCCGTCCGGCTTCCAGGAGAAAAGCACCGTCGCTGTAATCCAATTCATCCAGCCGATGAGTGACCCAGAGGGCGGTCATGTCGCGTTCTTTGACTAACCGTTGCACTTGCGCCACCAGTTCCAGCTGACTATCGGGATCAAGCAGAGCGGTGGGTTCGTCGAGCAGCAGAATTTCACACTGTCGGGCTAAGGCACCCGCGATCGCCACCCGTTGTTTTTGCCCCCCACTCAAGGCATAGATGGGGCGACGCAGGAGGGAGAGTAAGTTCACAGCGTCCAGTGCCGCTTCTACCCGTTGCCGCGTCTGGACGGGCGTGAGGGCTTCGCGTACTAGCCCAAAGGCCACATCCGCACCGACGGTTGGCATCACCAGTTGATGATCGGGGTTTTGGAAGACAAAGCCCATCCGGGACATCGGTTTGATTGTCCCGGAGTGGGGTTGTAATAAGCCTGCCAGCAACTTCAGCAGGGTAGATTTGCCACTGCCATTCGTGCCCAGAAGCATCCAAAACTCCCCTCTGGGTACCGCCAGCGAACAGGCATCCAACACCGTGTTGCCCTTGTACCAGCGGAAACTTAAATCTTCTACCTGAATTGCGATCGCGTCTGCCATCAAACTGGATGCGGTCATTCTGCCATTGCAAAGAAGCCGGGAGGTCTGCCAGAGGAGGTGGCAGTGGAAGACTTCTCGTAGACTTGCACGGCGGCCACTTCGCTACTGATGACGCTGACTTTCTTGCCCGGTTGATGCTCACAGATGAGTTCTAACAACCGTTGCTCACCCGATCGCACGGCATCAATCACCTGTTGGTAAGTGGCTTCGGCATCTTCGGCGGCTTTACGTTGCACAGATAAAGTCACAGGGGCGTTTTTGAGACTAACGTCGATGATGAACATTGGGTACTTTCGGAACTGAGTTTGTCGATGACCTTCTCTAGTATGGCAAATCGTGATCCGTTCGGCGCAGAAAAGGTAGAAGGCAGGAGGCAGGAGGCAGAAGGCAGGGGGCAGCAGGCAGAACGCAGGGGGCAGGAGGCAGGAGATAGGCAGCGATGAGGTGTGGACATTTCCAATGGTGAAAAGAGATTTTCCCTTTAAGAGAGGGATAGGGGCGTTTTCCTGCTGCCCTCTGCCCTCTGCCCTCTGCCCTCTGCCTGCTGCCTGCTGCCCTCTGCCCTCTGCCTGAATTTCGTGGCGGAGTGGGCTTTGGTTGTTTAGATTGAAGGGAGAGAATGTTAAGCTCTGTGAATAATCTGTCTCCTTCCCCTGTTTTATTGAGCGTCATATCAACAGTATGCTAGAGCGATCCCTTGACCCGGCTATGGCTGATGCTGTCCACTCGGCTGAAATCAGCACTTCTTCTCTGTCCACTTCTGGTTCAGCGTCCTCGAATCCTATGAATGCTTACTCTTCCCTGACTTCTAATCCGCTGGCCTACACAGATGTGTTTAGCGATCGCCATATTGGTCCGAACGCGACTGAGATCGCGGCGATGTTGCAACTGTTGGGATTTGGCAGTCTGGAGGAGTTGATGCAGGCGACGGTGCCGCAGTCGATTCAACTGAAAACGCCGTTGAAGTTGGAGGCGGGGAAGGCGGAGTATGAGCTGCTCCAGGAATTGCGGGAATTGGCGCAGGAAAATCATGTGTTTCGGTCGTTCATCGGGATGGGCTATGCCAACTGCATTACGCCGCCTGTGATTCAACGCAATATTCTGGAAAATCCCGCCTGGTACACGCAATACACGCCCTACCAGCCGGAAATTGCCCAGGGACGGTTAGAAGCGCTGCTTAACTTCCAGACGCTCGTGACCGACTTGACGGGTTTAGGAATTGCCAATGCGTCTTTGTTGGATGAAGGGACGGCAGCGGCAGAAGCGATGTCAATGAGTTATGGCTTGTGCAAAACGGAGGCGAAAAGCTTCTGGGTTGCTGCCGATTGTCATCCTCAAACGATTGATGTGGTGCAAACGCGAGCCAGAGCGTTAGGACTGGAAGTGGTGATCGGGGATCATCAAACCTTTGCCTTTGACCAGCCGATTTTCGGTGCGTTGTTGCAATATCCCACTACCGATGGCGCAATTTATGACTATACCGATGTGATTAATCAGATTCATGCTCAAGGTGGTTTAGCGATCGTGGCTGCGGATTTACTAGCTCTTACGATGATTAAAGCCCCTGCTGAATTTG
>JAIXVO010000821.1 GCA_027482985.1 Cyanobacteriota bacterium | reverse complement strand
GAGCAGTCAAGGACGGAAAGCTGCCAAGTGTTGACTGAAAGGGTCCCAGCTTATTTCGCCGGTCGTAGCAATGTAAAAACTTGCAAAGGGTCGATTTACTGACCGCTGATCTCAGCTAGACCAATCTGGAAGCGGCTGATTTCAGGTTTGCCAACTTAAAAGGAACCGAAATGCCCAATGCCAAGATTCATGATTGAATCCTATTTTTTTTTTTTTTTTTCACATGTAAAAATTGCAACCAGCATCGTTTTATAAAGCCACTCGTTACCAAAATGCTGCACTTGAGTATTATTTGGGACTGACTAATTCTCCCTACCTGCATTATGGCTATTGGGAAACTCCACCCGCCTCCCCCACAGCCCTAACTCCGGCTGATTTGCGAGTGGCTCAGCAAGCTTATGCCGATCGCCTATTAGCCCTGATTCCTGATGCTGTGAAAGCCATTTTGGATGTGGGCTGCGGGATTGGTGGGAATGCAGCTTACTTGCTAAGTCAAGGTTATACGGTCGAAGGACTGGCCCCAGATAGCTTTCAGCAACAGCAATTTGTGCAGCGTACTGAGGGCAGGGCACCCTTTCACCTGAGTCGATTTGAAGATTTTCAGACTACCCAAACCTACGATTTGCTGCTGTTCAGTGAAAGTAGTCAATATCTTGCAGCGATCGATCTTGCTCAACGGAGTCGCCAATTTTTGAAACCTGATGGCTATTTGCTGATTGCTGATATGTTTCGGAAAGATGCGGCTTATCAAGAAGGGATTTTTTCTAACTGTGTCGTTATTCAGGAATTAGAACTTGCCCTTAAACAGCAAGGATTTGAGCTAATTCAAGTCGATGATATTTCCGCAAATATCACCCCTACGATTGACCTTTGTCTAAACTATTTTCAGACTTTTGGTCTCACTACCTTAAAATACATTGCACAACTCGTGCAAATTGCTGTGCCACCACTCTACAAACTGGGGCAAATGGGCTTTCAACGCTGGCTTAAAGCACCGATTGATGAAGCGATGCAGGCTCGTGAGGTGTTTGAACAACACCTGTGCTATCAAATTCGGCTCTGGCATTTACCCGCTTAGATCGGGAGTGCAACTGGCACGATCGCCGTAGGGCTGCGGGAACCCCAACCGCGATCGTGAAATAACTGTCATCGGTACTGACGGAGGTCGCGGGAACCCCCCTACTGTGGGTGCAGAAATCCTCGCTATCAAAAACTCTAGTCCGCGGTCAAGGTGATGGCATCGCATCCCTTGACCTGAATTTTTTCTGCCAAATTTTCCGGACGGGAATTGAGCGATCGCGTATGAATCACGCATCTCAATTCAACTTCTCTTCGTCTCTACACCATGGCTGTCAAACAATTCACCCGCGTTACTTGCGCTGCCAGTTTATTGCTGGCTGAACTGGCTCCCACTGCGACGGCGCAACCGTTAGAAGCCCCTGACGATCTCAGCCCCGATGCGGTGCCCGTTGGCTCTGAGCACCACCCGAAAGTGCTGGCTACCAGTACCAGCGATGTCTCTGCACCGACGGCTCCACCAGAACGGGTGACGGTGGCTGAAACTACGCCCCTGCCGCCACCCCCCCCCCAATGCCCCAGGCGCGATCGCCCGTTGCGCCCCCTATTGCCCAACCGGAACGATTTGCCCCGCAGCCCGTGGTTGCCAGCGTTCCAGCCGATCGCCCCCTCCCAGTCAAGCCAGTTTCAACGTCAATGTCAGGCGTGGCGGCTCCGCCGGTTGCGACCACCGCTCCAACCGGGCCGGAATCACAGGCGATCGCGCGGCCCACTCCCGCTGCCCTGCTTGGGTCACCCGTCTCTGTGCAAGCCGCGCCCCCCGTGCTGACCGCGCCCCCCCTCACGCTCGCCCAGACTCCCACCCCTGCCCCTACCCCTGCGCCACCCCCCCCCCCGGTTTCCCCCAAAGTGGGAGGCATCTTCACTTCCGGGCCAGGAGTCGGCTATACCAGTTCCTACAGCGGGATTAAAGCTTTTTTGCCGATCGCCCAACGTCCGGGTCAAAATCTTACCTTTGTCGAGGGGCAAGCCTTTGTTGATACCGGAAATGGTAACCCCAGTGCGAATTTAGTTGTGGGACACCGCTTTACCAACACCAATCGCGATCGCGTATATGGCGCTTATCTGGCGTATGACCACCGCAACACCGGCAACGCGGGCTTTAACCAGATCGGTGTCGGTGTCGAAACTCTTGGCAAAACCTGGGATGCCCGAATTAACGGCTATCTCCCAGTCGGTAACACCCGCCAACTAATCGCCGAAAATACCACATCTAGCACGACCCTCGGCACGCCGTTCTTTCAAAACAACTTCCTGGCAGCAACTCGCACGGTGCAACAGCAAATCCACCGCCAATTTGAAGCAGCAGCAGCAGGCTTAGATGCGGAAGCGGGGGGTAAGATTACGGCCTTGGGACAGGGGGGCGAATTGCGTGGGTATGGCGGCGTTTACTACTTTGGTGCTCCCGGTGGCGATGGTACTGTGGGCGTGCGCGGCAGACTGGAAGCCCGTCCCAATGAGCACTTGCAATTGGGGGTTACCCTCGCGCGCGATAACAACTATGGCACCACCGTGGCGCTCTCCGTGGGCGTGCTATTTCCCACCAACCGCGCTAGCGTCAATCGCGATCGCCCAGCAGATCCCTTATTAGCGCGGTTAGGCGATCCCGTCGCCCGGAATGCCAACATTGTCCTCGATCGACAAATCGAAACCCAGCGCACCACGACTCAGACGGTCGCCTTACTCAACAATCCCACCACTGGACAACCCTGGCGCTTCCGCCATGCGGTGCCGGGAGTGGGCACCGGGGATGGCACCTTTGAAAATCCGACGGGCACAGTGGCAGCGGCGTTAGCGGTGGCGCAACCTGATGATATTGTTTATGTGCAACCGGGGACGAATCCAGGAATTCCGGCCTTTACCATTCCCGATCGCGTGCAGGTGTTGTCCACTGGGCCGCTGCAACGGATTGATACGGTGCAACTGGGGAACATTCCCCTGCCGTTATCGGGTGCTGGAGTGCTGCCGACAGTGCAAGATACGGTGACGTTAGGCAACAGCACGACACTTTCCGGCTTTGCGATTAGTTCTGGCCGTGGCCCCGGCATTCTGGGTAATAACATCAGTCAGGTGACGATTCGGGAT
>JAIXVO010000068.1 GCA_027482985.1 Cyanobacteriota bacterium | reverse complement strand
GTTGCTGAATTCTGGTATGAAGCCATCCGATCCGCCCTCACCCTAGCCCTCTCCCAAAAGGAGAGGGAACAAGAGTTTTAGCGCCCTTCTCCCCAGGGAGAAGGGCTGGGGATGAGGGCAATTCATGCCACCATTCAGCAACGCCCTTTCCCCAGTTGGCTCCAAATCATGCCAATCCGCCGCCCTCGTCATCCATCCAGGGTCAGGTGGCACGGGCAACCCGGTTAGGGAGTCGGGAGGCCACCCGCCATCCAGTAACCGAGTTGTTCCCGTGTGGCGGTGGGGGCATCCAGGAGCGCCACAAACCGACCGTTAAACATGACGGCAATGCGATCGCTCAAGGTCAACAGTTCTTCCAATTCGGTGGAAATGTAGAGAATTGCCGCGCCCCGTTCTCGCTCCGCCAGCAGCGCAGTTTGCACCGCTTCTGTCGCCCCCACATCTAGGCCGCGAGTCGGTTGCATGGCAATGATCAAATCGGGTTGTCCCGCCAATTCTCGCGCCAGCACGACCTTTTGCTGATTGCCACCGGAGAGTTGACTGACCTTCAACGCCGCATCCGTCGCCCGAATATCAAAATCCTGGATGGCAGTGTGGGCATGAGTCGCGATCGCCTGTCGTTGTAAAATCCAGCGGCGACAAAACGGCAGGGATTGGAACGCCTTCAGAATCAGATTCCGGGCAATGCTGAAGGGCAAAACTAAGCCCATCTTTTGCCGATCGGCGGGGATGTAGCCCAGTTTTAACTGACGCACTCGTTGGGGACGGGACCAGCGGGTGATATCTTGTCCCTGGTAGTGAATCGTGCCCTGGCTGGGTAACACCAATCCCGCGATCGCGTCCGCCAGTTCCCGTTGACCGTTGCCATCGACCCCCGCCACGCCCAAAATTTCTCCCGCTCGTAGGGAAAAGCTGACATCCTGCACCACAGGCACCCGGCGATCGTCCTCCACTTGGAGCCGATCGACTTCCAGCACCACTGCTGCCGGGGGGCGATCGCGTTTCTCTGGCGTTAATACGACATCCCGTCCCACCATGAGTTCGACCAACTGGGGCGGGGTGGTTGCCGAAATGGGGAGCGTCGCCACCACCTGTCCCCGTCGTAACACGGTCACCTCGTCACAGAGGGACATCACCTCTTCCAGTTTGTGACTGATGAAGATGATGGTGTGATTTTGGGCTGCCAGTTGGCGCAGCACCATAAAAAATTGGGCGATTTCGGGAGGAGTGAGAACGGCAGTTGGTTCATCCAGGATCAACAGTTGCGCCCGCCGATAGAGGGCTTTGAGAATTTCGACTCGCTGCTGGGTGCCCACGGGCAAATCACCCACGATCGCCAGCGGATCAACGGGCAACCCATAGGCCGTCGCCATCGCCGCAATTTCAGCCGCTTTTTGGGGCAAGTTCAATTGCAGCGAGAAATCGGTGCCCAGAATGATGTTTTCCACCACCGACAGTTGCGGCACCAACATGAAATGCTGATGGATCATGCCAATCCCCAGGGCGATCGCGGCATTGGGGGAAGCGATCGTCACAGGTTGTTGATTCAGATAAATTTGTCCGGCAGTCGGCTGATACAACCCACATAAAATCTGCATCAACGTCGATTTGCCTGCCCCATTTTCGCCCAACAAAGCATGGATCGATCCCGCCTGCACCGCCATCGAAATTTGATCGTTAGCAGTGAAGGCACCAAAGCGTTTCGTGATGCGATCGAGGCGCAGGTAAGGAGGGGAGTCCGACATAGCAACATTCAGGATTCAGTCAGGACAGCGTTGATCGGGTCAAGGCAGGACAAACCGATCAACGCTGCTCAAATCAGGATGACAGCACGACAAGCTAAGCGGCACCCTTCACACAGCGGGTTTCTTTGCCGCCTTCTTGACAGGTTTCAAAGGTAATTTTCTTCGCCAGAATCGCTTCCTGAGTCGTTTTCACCTTGTCCTGTAAAGCCGTGGGCACCGCCGCATTGAATTTGCCTAGATGCAGAATTTCTGGTTCTTCCAATCCCAGCGTGTAAACCTGCCCTTTGAGTTCATTTTTCGCCGCTAAATCTGCCAGTTTGGCGATCGCCAAATCAATCCGCTTCACCGCACTGGTTAACACAGCTTTGGGAGCCACATCCAGTTGATCCGCCGTATTGCCAAACGCATAGATGCCGCGATCGCTGGCAGTCTGTAACACCGTTGGAGCGGCATTATCCAACCATTGATACACGACATCCGCGCCGGAGGAAATGATTGCTTCCATCGCTTCTTTCGCCTTCGCCGCATCATTCCAGTCGCCCGTAAAACTGGCACTGACTTGGATCGCCGGATCAACCGACTTCGCCCCCAATTGCAACCCGCGCAACTCTTCCTGGGTCGCCTGGAATTCTTGCCCCGCCAGGTAAGCAATTTTCTTCGACTTCGACAAATTCGCAGCGATCAACCCACACAGGTAACTGGCTTGCAAGTGATCAATCCGTAATGCAGCAATGTTGGCTCCCGATGCGGCCCCATTCACGCCGACAAAAAAGGTTTTGGGAAACTGTCCCGCCACCTGCTGAATCGCCGCATCAAATTGCCCCCCGTGGGCGTACACCAAATTAAATCCCCGCCGCGCGAAATCGGACAGCGCTTCGGCCTGTTCTGCCTGCCCAATTTTCTCCACATAGGCGATTTCGGCACCCTGTTTCTTCTTAATTTCGTTCAAGCCTTCATAGCCCGCCTGATTCCAGGCTTTGTCCGTAATCACCCCCGGCAAAATGATCGCCACCTTCAGACCAGTCGCCGCCGGACTCGCTGCCGCCTCTGGGGAAGCCGTGGTAGACGAGGGGGGCGTAGGGCTGGCACAGGCTTTCAACAAGACGCTACTGGCGATCGTGGCAGAACCAGTCAGCAAAAATGAACGCCGACTAAACCGAGTCATAAAGCAATCTCCCTTCTCTGCTGAATTCAAATCCTGGCTAGCATTCTCACCGATGTCGCAGGAAAACGGCAGGAACCTGCCCTTAAAAAAACAGGCAACAGGAGCCGCAACGCCTTCACTCTCAACGCTGCCAGACTTCCTATTGCCTGAAATTGAGTCAGGTAGTCACTGGGCTGCTTTCTCAAAATTGTTGCAATCACAGCACTACAGACATTTAAGGAGCTTCTCAGGACGGGGATTGTATTAAAAGGCACAGTTGCAGGGAGGGAGAAGGAGAGGAAGGGAGGGAGAGGGAGGAGCCAAAAATACCCCGTAGAGACGCGCCGCTGGCACGTCTCACCCAGACGCAATCGTAGAAATTTAACCCTTGGCACGTCTTGTCAGGCGGAAATTGGAGAGAAATGCCGCTGGCACGTCTGGTCGATCGCCTATTTGCCCAAGAGTTTGACGAGGCCAATGCCGCCGAAGTATAGCGTGGTGATCGCTCCACCCAGGAGACTTTGGGTGAGGGGATCAGTGGAAGGGGTGAGGACGGCACCGACGACAGCGGCGGCTAGCAGGACAAACTTCCAGCCTGCCAGCATTTGTTGGGAAGAAACGATGCCCAGAAAACCCAGGAGGGCTTGAATGATTGGCACTTGAAAGGCCAGCCCCGTACTCAGCATTAACAGCAGGACGAAATCGAAATATTTCTCGATCGACCAAGATTGCTCCACGACATCCGCGCCGTAGGTGATGAAGAAGTTGAGGGCGGCGGGAATTAAGGCAATGTAGGCAAAGGCTAATCCAGCGACGAATAAAATGCTGGAGCCAAATACTACGGGCGCTAAAAAGCGACGTTCGCGGCGGGTCAATCCTGGCAACACGAAGGCGACAATCTGATACAGAATGACGGGCGTAGCAAACAAGATGCCGCAGTAACCCGCCACCTTAATGGAGACAAAGAAGAATTCTCCCGGTGCCAGTTGCAAAAATTTCACCCCTTGGGCGGGGACTTCCAGCAGTTGAACAATCGGTTTGACAAAGGCAAAACACCCGATCGCCCCCACCACCACGGCAATCAACCCATAGAAAATCCGCGATCGCAATTCCTCCAGATGGTCAAACAAGGACATTTCCACTTCATCCGGCAGATCGTCATCGGGATCAATGGGGTCATCCTCCACGGCACTCGATGGTTCGGCAACGGCGATCGCATCAGATTCAGCGATCGCTGAGTCCGCTGGAGTCACAGGCGCGATCGCACTTTCCTCACCAAAGTCGGCATACGACTCGTTATATGCCATTGACTCGTCATCGGCTAATGGTTGGTCGTCTGTCATTGACTCGTCATCCGCCATCGACTCATCTGCCCCAGGGAGTTCAGGGGCGATCGCGGCCTCGTCCACGGGGATCTCAGCCCCCAGCGGCGGTTCAGTCGCGTCAGGGCTACCGTTAGGCTCTATGCGATCGGCCTCTGCTCCGTCCGGAGTAAGAGATGCGGGTATCAAGGACTCAGGCATGATGCCCTCCGCTTGCGTCTCTAAGTCTTGATTGGTCGATGTTTCCAGTTTCGAGGGAGCAGTCATGAGTTCCGAGGTATCATCAGCTGTTCAATTCATTGTATCCAGGTGTGCCCTCGATCTTGACCAAGAGACGCTAGTTTAGAGATGCTAAAGCCTGTAATTGATTTGGGAGGAGAACGGTATGGACAAGATTAAGGCGCAAGCGAATCAACTGTGGCAGTTGATCTCGAATCCATCCACCGCCAATGTCTATCAACAAACCCTGGCTCTCACCTGGTCAATTCTCAAAGAAACAGCGCTTCTCATCTGGCTGACCATTTGTTTGGTGCTAGTGCTCGGCGACTGGTTTTGGAAATACTCCTTTACGGCCGGACAAAATACGCGCGTGTGGCTACAAGAACTACAAACCAAATCCACCACCGCCGAGACTGCCGCCAGTAGCGGCAATTTTTGGAGCGAAACGGGCAAATCCCTACTGGCTGCTGGGCAAACCAGTGTCAATACAGCTCTGAATACCGCCCGCACCCAACTTGGCATGGAAGCCCCGCCCATTCCCACGCCCCCGGCACCCAAACCACCCACGCCCCTGGCACCCGCGCCCACGATGTCGCCGATGACTGTGGATGAACCCGTGATGAACGAACCCAAAGTCTCTCCAGCGGAACCGGTGACCAGTTCGGAGAACACCGTCATTATTGCGGAAGCAACGGAAGACTAAGGCAGAAGGAGAGGGAGGAATCGGAAGGGGGAGGAATTGGGGGGAGGGGCGATCGCCGGGATGTCGTTAAGAAACTGGGCGTAGACCCACGAGCGGCGCATCTCCACCGAATCCTCCAGGGCAGACGTGTCAGCGATACGTCTCTACGGGGTTCTTCTGACTCCTGGCTTCTTCCCTGCTTTCCTGTATTCGTCTGTACCCACGATCGCCGCTCGAATGCGTTAGACTAACGAGTCTGTAAACTTGATAAGGACTGAGGTGAAGGCATGGGAAAACGCCCAACTGCGGCTGATCTGGAAGACATGAAACAAGATTCTCCACCGCTGACGAAAGCGAAAAGTCAGTCGAAAGCAGTTGATCGGGATGAGGCCAAACGGAAAAGTGGTGAGCAGGCAAAGCACAGTGCCTCACAGCCGACGCTGGTAAATCCGACCCAGGCGAATCCTCAAAAAAGTTGGACGATCGAAGAGAGTGAGGAACTTTACCGGATTACGGGATGGGGCGAACCTTACTTTTCGATTAATGCGGCGGGTCATGTTACGGTTTCGCCGCAGGGCGATCGCGGCGGGTCGTTAGACCTATTTGAACTGGTCAACGGGCTGCAAAAGCGCAACCTGAATTTGCCGTTGTTGATTCGCTTTTCTGACATTTTGGAAGACCGAATTGAGCGCTTAAATGCGGCTTTTTCGAAGGCGATCGCGCGCTACAACTACAACGGCGTATATAAAGGCGTGTTTCCGGTCAAATGTAACCAGCAACGGCATTTGGTGGAATCGCTGGTGAAGTTTGGCAAACCCTATCAGTTTGGCTTGGAAGCAGGCTCGAAACCGGAACTGATGATTGCGCTGGCGAATTTGAAAACACCGGGAGCGCTGCTGATCTGCAATGGCTACAAGGATCACGAATACATTGAGATGGCGATCCTGGCGCAACAACTGGGGAAAATTGCCATCATTGTGCTGGAGCAGGTAGAAGAAGTGCCGATGGTGATTGCCGCCAGTCGGAAATTGGGCATTCATCCCATCGTCGGGGTACGGGCTAAGCTCAGTAGTAAAGGAATTGGGCGCTGGGGCACTTCGGCGGGCGATCGCGCCAAGTTTGGCCTCACGGTGCCCGAAATTCTCCAGACCGTGGACATGCTGCGGGAAGCGGGAATGCTGGATAGCCTGCAACTGCTGCATTACCACATCGGCTCTCAGATTTCG
>JAIXVO010000639.1 GCA_027482985.1 Cyanobacteriota bacterium | reverse complement strand
CTCCAGATCCATGCTGTCCAGGAATTGTTCCTTCATTTCCCGCGCATCAACCGTGCCAGTGGACTGCAACAAGCGATCAGCCAGGGTCGATTTACCGTGATCAATATGAGCAATGATGGAAAAGTTCCGAATCCGAGAAACGGGCACATCTGTCATAGGGGTGACTCAATCCGTAATGAAAACTAATAAATCGTTGTAATGGTTAGCCACAAAATCAGGTTGAATCGATGCTTGCGGCTGTGTTGACCTGTGCCTCCGTGATCTGAGGCTGGGGATTCGCTTGATTTATTTTAACGGTTCTTGGGAAGAGAACGGAACCCAGACCCACCGCGATCGCCAAGCAACCACCCGCACCTGCGAGCAGCTCGTGTTCCCCTGAAATTGGAATATCTATAGTAGAATTCCGGGGCGCGGGGCAGAAGCCTTGTACGATCGACGAGCGGTTTGTCGGCTAGTGCCGTAAAGTGGGAATATTAATATCCCCTCGAATTTAGCACGCCCTAACGCTGGCTCCCTCTCCTTGGCCTCCACCCCAGTCCTGAATTTGTGCTGGTTCTGTATCACTCATTGCTTGGTTTCTGTTTATTCTCGTCTTTCACACTGTTCTTTATGAATGACTCTGCTCTCCATTCGCCCTCCCCGTCTGAAAAGGTGGAATTATCGGTGCGGCTCGATCCGGATTTGTTAGACCAAATTAAACATCTCACCAATGATCCCAGTAAAGTAATTGAGGTGGCGGTGCGTCAGTGGTTGCGCAATGAATTGCGCCGGGATGATGAACTGACCCGCACGCTGCAACGGAATCCACCCGTGCCACCGCGCGGTGAATGGAACGATTAGAGCTACAGGCTTGGGGGTGCGATCGCAGCGTTTCAGGCTAGATTGGGGATATTCCCAGCGGAATGGCAGCATCCGATGGAGTAGCCACGTTGAACCGTCTGTCTTTATCACCATTATCCCTTCATGCCGGGTGAAGCTTGTTGTGAATGATCCATCCAGGTTGACTTCAAATTCGAATTTAACGGCAACGTTAGGTTCAGCCGAACGGTATCCGACTGAGTTGGTGTTTACTCACAACTCCAGTGGGCAGTATTTGTCCTTTTTTTGGCGGGTGTCGAGCCTCGCAACCTTGCAAACCGAGCAAATTCTGGGCAGTTGCGTAACTGACGGCCCCTTTCGCCCCGTTGTGCCGAAGCCTTATCTTGCCAGAATTCAAGAAGTTTTATCAACACGATTAGCCCAGCAATTCAGTACGCAGTTCTGTTATCAAGATCAGGTCATTGCCCTCGATCTGGTGATGAGTCCAGTGTTACTGCCCGATCAGGTGCCGACGATGGTGATGGTGACGGGGCACTTGCATGTGCCCAAGACTGAACATCGGCCTGTGTCCTCCCTGCCATCCCCAGAGGCAACGGTGTTAGTGCCCATCAACACGCCCTTGGAAAAGGATCTGGGGTTGGCGATTAGTGGCGATCGCCATCATAAGCTGCTGACTCAGATTGCCTGGAACATTCGCCGCACTCTGGATTTACCAACGATCTGGCAACAAACGGTCGAGGGGTTGGGGCAAGTGTTACGGGTGAGTCGCTGTATTGTTTGTCCTTACCACCCAGATGACGCGGTGATTAAGGTGGCAGCGGAATATTGTCAGGGGGCAATTTGTCCGATGGTGGGGTTGTCCTTCACAGTGGCCGAAGACGCAGATCTCCGCTCGGCGATCGCGACTCTGAAACCCATCAACGTCCGCAGTCAACGCCATACTGTCACTGATACCACCACTGCGGCACCGATCACATTACGGAGTTTAATTGTGCATTCGATGCTGGTGGTCACCACCTGCTATCAAGACCAACCGAATGGCTTGATTGTGTTGTATCAGGATGATCAGCCCCGGCGCTGGACAGAAATTGAACTGGAATTTGTGCAAGAACTGGCAGAACAGGTGGGCACCGCGATCGCCCATGCCAATTTGATTGCGGATAGTCAATCTCTGGCGGAGAAACTGCAAAGTGCTAACCATCGGTTGCTTCAGAAACAACGGGATCTGGAAGAAGCCAGACGGCAGGCAGAAGAAGCCTCCCGCTTGAAGAGCGAATTTTTGGCCAATACATCCCATGAAATTCGTACCCCGTTGAATGGCGTTTTGGGATTTCTGAAACTGATTGTGGATGGCACGATTGATGAGCCAACTGAACTCTTTCAGTCCGTGCAAGATGCCCACAAGTCGGCGTTGGACTTGATGTATGTCTTGAATGACATTCTCGATATCGTCAAAATTGAAGCGGGCAAATTGTTGATCGATCTAGGCACCGTGAACTTAAGTGAACTGCTCGACGATGCCGAACACTATGCCCGCAGTCAAAAGAAGGTAGTCGAAAAGACGCTCAGCTTTGAGATTCAAAAACCTCCGACCAAGGATGAAATTATTCTCTATGGCAACTATCAGCGCTTAAAGCAAGTCATGCTGAATCTGCTCAGTAATGCGTTTAAGTTCACCCATGAAGGGGGGGTGACGATTAGCGTAGAGATTATCAAGAAAAAAGTCGAAGTGCGGGATTTGGAACTGCCGGGGATGGTCAAAATTCGGGTGGCCGATACTGGCATTGGTGTGTCGTTGGAAAAGCAAGACCGGTTGTTTCAATCGTTTAGCCAGGTGGATGGTTCTCTGACGCGGCGATATGGTGGCACCGGATTGGGGTTAGCCATTTCCCAAAGCTTGGTGGAGGCGATGGGCGGGGTGGTCAATTTCTACAGTATGGGGGAAGGGTTAGGGTCTACGGTGACGTTCACTGTCCCGCTGTACCAAGATCCGTTGATGATTTGACGGGCGACTTCGCGATCATGATAGATTTGCGACTCTAGTCTGCTGCTGGCGGACTGTTGCCTCCCTCCCAGCGTTTGAGGGGCACACAATCAATCTCAAATTGATCGAGGGCACGCGCGACGACAAAATCCACTAGATCGGCGATCGTTTGGGGTTGATGGTACCAGGCAGGAATGGCTGGGACGATGCGGGCTCCGGCTTCTGCCAGGGTGGTCAGGTTGCG
>JAIXVO010000708.1 GCA_027482985.1 Cyanobacteriota bacterium | reverse complement strand
GCCGAGCATCGCCGTGAGTGAGTTTGCCATTGAGTGCGCGCTTGATTTCTGCGAGAGTGGGTTTAGTGAGAATTTCTGAGTCTGGCAAGATGAATACGGGATCGTCAAATTGACAGACGCGATCGAGTTTTTCACGAATCGTCGGGACATCTTCCGGCTTCACCCGATTAATGATACTGGCGACACTTTCACACCCTGCTTCGCGATAGGCTTCCCGCTGCGTGCGTACTCTTCCCAACACTTCATCCGGTGTTTTGCCAAACCCACTGGACACCATCAAAATGGGCGCTGAGAGATGATTCGCCACCCGCGTATCAAAGTTATCCACCAATGCCGGATCAATATCGGTGGCGTTGATGCCCTCACAAACCACAAAATCACAATGTCGCTCTAGGGCTTTATACTTCTCAATCACCAGTTTCAGCAATTCATCAAACTGTCCTTCGGCAACGAGCTTTTGGGCTTCATCATGGGTCAGGGCATATTGCGCCTCGTAGGGCACATCCAGCGGATAGCGACAGCGAACCAAGTGAATGTCATTGTCAATGTCGGCACCCCCATGAATCACCGGACGGAAAAAGCCCAGGCGTTGCACCCGTTTAGACAGTAATTCCATAATCCCCAGTAAGACCAGCGATTTGCCGCTGCTGGGTTCGATCGCCGCCAAGTAAAGGTTTTTTAGCATCCATCCGCTCCTCTATATGCCTGATCGCTTCAGTTAAGGCTAAGGTTAATCTCAGCCGTACCCGCTGAACTTTCATTCTTTCTTCATGGACAAACGCCGCTTTGGAACCACGAATCTTCCCCTCTCGGTCTTCTCATTAGGCACGATGCGCTGTTTGCAGTCTGAAGCGATCGCCACTCAAACCGTCCAGGCGGCTCTTGACCTGGGCATCAATCATCTGGAAACGGCTCGCGGCTATGGCAACAGTGAACAATTTTTAGGGGCAGCATTGCGATCGGGCTTGTCCATTCCCCGTGAACAACTGATCATCACCACCAAGCTGTGTCCGACTCCCGATGCCGACACGCTGGAACGCCAGTTAGACGAGTCGCTGGAACGGTTGGGCGTGGATTATCTCGATAATCTGGCGATTCATGGCATTAATACCGCCGAACATCTGGCTTGGGTGAAAGCTCCCCATGGCTGCATGCACGCCGTCCAACGGGCGATCGCCGATGGTCGAGTCCGGCACGTCGGCTTCTCCACTCACGGCAGCTTGGATTTGATCTTGGACGCGATCGCCACTGACCTATTTGCCTTCGTCAACCTGCATTACTACTACTTCTTCCAGCGCCACGAACCCGCGATCGCCCTCGCTCACCAAAAAGACATGGGCATCTTTATCATCTCCCCCGCCGATAAAGGCGGTTTGCTCCACAGCCCGCCCCCCTTACTAACGGCATTGTGCCAGCCCCATCCCCCCCTCCACCTCACCTACCGCTTCCTGCTCAGCGATCCGCGCATCACCACCCTCAGCTTCGGCGCTGCGCATCCAAGCGAGTTAGAGGCTTTGCCGGCGATCGCCGCTCAAACCCAGCCCCTCACTGATCAGGAAGTTGCGATCTTTGCCCGCTTAGATCAACAGCAGCAAGATGCACTGGGGCGCGATCGCTGTCTGCAATGCCACGAATGTCTCCCCTGCCCTGAATCGATCAATATTCCCGAAGTCTTGCGGCTACGCAACCTCGCCCTTGCCTACGACATGACCCAGTACGGACAATACCGCTATCGCATGTTCGAGAACGCCGGACATTGGTTTCCGGGGAGCAAGGGCGATCGCTGTACCGACTGCGGCGACTGCCTACCTCGCTGCCCCGCCAATCTCGACATCCCCACCCTCCTCCGCGACACCCACGATCGCTTAAGTGGCCCCGCTCGTCGTAGGTTGTGGTCATAGACCGCACTCTTTTTTGGCTGTCGCCAACCTGGTAAAATTTGCGTACATCCGATCTACTTTTTCCTGTGACTAAGAAAGCAGACATTGGTGGTAAGCGCTTAATCAGTTTGGCTCCCCGCCAGTGGGTGCAGTGGGTGACGCAGCGATCGGATGTGATCGCGAGAGAAATTTTGAGTTCAGAATTTCAGTGGGTCAGTCGGGAAAACGATGTGCTGATCAAAGCCTACAGCCCAACTGACGGCGAGTTTTTGATCCTGAATGAATTGCAACTCCGCTACAACGATAAATTACCAGTCCGGATGTGGGCTTATGCCGCATTAGCGGCTGAGAAGTACGATGTACCCACTTATCCGGTGTTAGTCAACATTTTGCCTCCACTGACGACCGTGACCATTCGCGATCGCTATGAATCCAACTTTATGGGACTGGGGATGTACCTGGATTACCGTGTGATTAATTTGTGGGAGGTGGATGCCGCGATCGTGTTTGACCAATCGCTCAATGCGTTGCTGCCATTTGTGCCCATTCTCAAAAATGGCGGACAGGCAGAGGTCGTGCAACAAGCTTTGAACCAACTCCGAACCGATGAGCAACTAGCTGGATTAGAAGCGTTGCTGGCATTTTTTGCTAGCTTTGTATTGGATAGCCAAGTTGTGCGGCAGATCATGAGGTGGGATATGGCAGTATTGCGAGAGTCACCCTGGTATCAAGAGATTTTGCGAGAAGGTGAACGGCAGGGAGAGCAACGCGGCAGGCAAGAAGGTCGGCAAGAAGGTCGGCAAGAAGGTCGGCAAGAAGGTCGGCAAGAAGGTCGGCAAGAAGGTCGGCAAGAGGGTTTGCAAGAAGCAGGCCGATCGCTGATTCTCAAACAACTGACTCGCCGCATGGGTGCCCTCTCGCCAGACCTGACAGAGCAAGTCGAGCAGCTTTCGCTGGCACAACTGGAAGCGTTAGGGGAAGCTTTGCTGGACTTTACCCAACTCGCCGATCTGGTCAACTGGCTGGCAGCTCAAGCGCATCCGTAGGGCGATCGCCCCGTTGATACAACACCCGATAAACCGGATCGTGGAAGGACAGCACCAGCAGTTCGCGTTCCGTCGGGATGGGGAGGGGGTTCTCTGCCAGCCAGGGTTCGGCATGGCGGGTAAAGGCTGGGTGCTCATCAAAGCGATCGCGCATCTCCGCCGCCACTTCCTCCACATCGGATTGGATGAATAGCATCCCCCCCGGCACCAAAAATTCTGCCAGGTCGGAGACGAGGGCAGGCTGCACCACTCGTCGTTTCTGATGGCGTTTTTTGAACCAGGGATCGGGAAATTGAATGGTGACTCGTTGCAGAATGCCCGTTGGCAGGGTGGAGAGCAAGGGGCGCAAGGAATTATTCGCGTTACAGAACAAATAATGCAGATTGGTTAAGCCCTGTTCCGTTCGCCATTCGTTCGCCTGATCCACCAGCGGTTCGCGAATTTCCAGTCCCAAAAAATTCCATTCCGGTTGCTGCTGCGCCATTTCTAGCAAAAACTTGCCGCGCCCACAACCGATGTCAAGATGTAGCGGGTGACTCTTGTCGGCATAGATCGTTTGCCAATCGGGTGGCGTTGCCGCAATCTGATATTTGCGGCTGAGCGGATTGACATGTTCGCGAACCCGGACAATGGACAAGGGGCAAAACCTCAAGAAATCACACTAAGTCCATTCAACCACTCTGTCACCGCATTCGGCTGCGCTCAAACCTCAACTTTTGCTGGTCTCGATTTGGCCTGGGGGCAGTAGTCCTGATCATGAGTCAAGGGCGGCTGGTCATATGCTGCCCACGACGATCGCGGATAACCTGACTGCATGATGAATCAGCGGCGATCGCGGGAGGTCAACCCGCTGCATGAAAAAACCTCGGAAGTCTTTCAAGATCTCCGAGGTTTCCAGACTTTTGAGCAACAACTAGAATTCTTTGACAGCGGAAACCAGTTGTTCGATCACGGGTTTGGCACTGCCGAAGAGCATCATGGTTTTGTCCTGGTAGAACAGCTCATTTTCGACACCAGAGAAGCCGGCGTTCATGCCGCGTTTGATGACGATCGTGTGATGGGCGCGATCGACTTCCAGAATCGGCATCCCGTAAATGGGGCTGTCCTTGTCATGACGAGCGGCAGGATTAACGACATCATTGGCTCCAATGACGAGCGCCACATCAATGCGATCGAACTCAGGATTGATGTCGTCCATATCGTAGAGCTTGGGATAAGGCACATTCGCCTCTGCCAGCAGCACATTCATGTGTCCCGGCATCCGTCCCGCGACGGGGTGAATCGCGTACTTCACTTCCACGCCGAGCCGTTCCAATTGGTCAGCCAGTTCGCGGACGGCATGTTGAGCTTGAGCTACCGCCATGCCGTAACCAGGCACAATCACCACAGATTTGGCATAGCCCAACATCATTGCGCCTTCTTCGGTGTCGATTTGACGAATGATTTGATCGCCTGTCACGCCAGCTGTACTGCCACTGGATGCAGTTTGCGCCGAACCAAAGGCACTGAAGAGGACATTCGCCAGCGATCGGTTCATCGCCTTGCACATGATTTCCGTCAGGATGATGCCCGATGCTCCCACCAGCGCCCCGGCGATGATCAACATATTATTGGTGAGGACGAAGCCAGCCGCACTCGCTGCCAAGCCGGAGAAGGAATTGAGCAGGGAGATGACGACGGGCGTATCGGCACCACCGATGGGCAACACAAACAGCACCCCCAGCACCATCGACACCCCAATCAAGCCGAGAAAGACCCAGGGTTGATGGGGATCGAGAATGAGCCAAGCACTCCCCGCCAGGAAAATGCCCAGCAGTGTGATGTTGAAGGGTTGCTGGAAGGGGAAGGTGATCGGCGCACCGCCAATAATGCCTTCCAATTTGACGAAGGCGAGCAAACTCCCGGTGAAGGTGATGCCACCAATCAGCACACTCAGGACGATCGTCACGGTTTCGCTGACGGGGACGGCATCGATGCTGGTGATGTACCGCCAAAATTCACCCACGGCAACGAGGGCAGATGCCGCGCCGCCAAAGCCATTCAGCAGACCGACCATTTGTGGCATCGCGGTCATTTCGACGCGGTAGGCCATGACGGCCCCGATCGCGGAACCAATGGCGATCGCCACCAGAATCATTTCGTAATTCAACACATTTTGATGCAGCAGGGTGGCGACGATCGCGATCAGCATCCCCACCGAGGCGATCGCATTGCCATTCCGGGCGGTGGCGGGCGATCCTAATTTCTTCAAGCCGACAATGAACAACGCAGCGGCAACCAGATAGCTGAGTTCAATCGCGGATGGTAAAAACTCATTCATGGTTAGGCCTCTTTCTTCTTGAACATTTGCAGCATGCGGTCAGTCACCAGGAAGCCGCCCACCACGTTGATGGTCGCCAGCACCACCCCGATTAAGCCCAGGATGGTGGTGAGTTGCCAGTTGCGATCGCCCGCCACCAGCAGCGCCCCCACAATTGCGATCCCCGAAATGGCGTTGGAGCCAGACATCAAAGGCGTGTGCAACGTGGGCGGAATTTTGTTGATCACTTCAAAGCCGATAAACGTGGCCAGGGTAAACACCACCAGCCCAATTACTAATCCATTGGCCATTATCTTGCTCCTTCCTAAGAACCAACCGCCACAGCATTTTCTAGCAAGCCCCGCACCCGCTGATTGCGAATGTCACCAGCATGAGTCACACAAGCTTCGCGGGTAATTTCATCGTCGAAATCCAGGGTCAGTTGCCCTTCCTTGACGAGATGTTGAATCAACGTCAGCAGGTTTTTGGCATACATTTGGCTAGCGTGAACAGGCATCGTGGCGGGTAGATTCACCGGGCCAATCAGGGTCACATCATGCTCGACGATTTGCCGTCCGGCTTGCGTCCCGGCACAGTTGCCGCCCTGCTCTGCCGCCATATCCACAATCACAGCACCGGGTTTCATCGCCGCGATCATGTCTGCCGTCACCAGCACAGGCGCTTTCTTCCCAGGCACCTGAGCCGTGGTAATCACGACATCAGCTTGCTTCACATGCGCCGCGATCGCCTCTTGCGTCTTCTGTTTAGCGACTTCTGACACTTCTTTGGCGTAACCCCCCGCTGCCACGGTTTCCTCTTCCAGTACCACTTCCACAAACTTGGCACCGAGACTCTGACATTCCTCCTTCACGGCAGGACGGATGTCAAAGGCTTCCACGACAGCGCCCAACCGTCGGGCGGTGGCGATCGCCTGCAAGCCAGCCACACCCGCGCCAATGATGAACACCTTCGCGGGAGGAATCGTGCCCGCTGCCGTCGTCAACATGGGGAAGAATTTGGGACAAGCCGCCGCCCCAATCAAGACGGCTTTGTAACCCGCGATCGAGGCTTGGGACGAGAGCGCATCCATACTTTGCGCCCGACTGATGCGGGGAATCAGTTCCATGCTGAAGGCCGTCACCTGTTGGGCGGCTAACTTTTGACACAGTTCTGGATTCCCCAGCGGGTCGAGAAAACTAATTAAAGTGGTGCCAGCTTTCAGCAAATCGGCTTCATGGCGACCGTCCTCCGTTTCCTGGGGCGGCTTCACTTTCAGTACCAGATCCGCGCTATAAACTGTTTCTGGCGTGGAGACAATAATCGCTCCCGCATCGATATAAGCCTGATTCGGAAAGTGTGCCGCTTCCCCAGCACCACTTTCTACCCACACTTCAAATCCTTGCTTCACCAATCGACTCACGGTGTCGGGAATCAGCGCCACTCGCCGCTCTCCCACCGCAATTTCTTTTGCGATCGCAATCCTCATGAAAGCTCCTTCGCAGCATTATTGTTGTTAACAATCGAACCATTCACGGCAACAAAACCATTGCAAAATGCAACAATCCCTTTTGTTTGCTAAACATCGGTTTGCATTTGTTAGCAACTCGCAATTGAGCATAAATTACTAACAGAGTCAGGTATGACTCACAACTGCGCTAGAACTGCCGAACGACTTTAAATTTGCCACATTCACATTGGAATGATGTCATCTACCTTGCATTTCTATAGATTTGAATCAAATCTTCAAATCGCCACTTAGTTTCTGCAATTAACAGCTAAAACTCTTGTAGCATCAAGCTTCTGCCGCCCACTTCGAGAGCGAAACAGAGTCACTTACGCGTGATCCCAAAATTAAAGTGATCGGCTGGGGTACCGATATTCATGAATCTTTAGAATTTACTTTTGCTGGAGCGATCGCCCCTAACCCACCAATAAGTTTTCTTCTGGGTAGCGGACAAAGCTGGGTTTGGGATCGCCGATGACCGCTGCCATTAGCAGTAACACGCCCACCCGTCCGATATACATCATCGCGACGAGGGCAAGTTTGGCAATCACGGAAAAGTCGGGACTGAGGGTGATGCCCGTTGATAAACCCACCGTCCCAAAGGCCGAAACCACTTCAAACAGGATTTGAATAAATTCAAAGTCGGGATCGGAGAGGGAAATCACAATCGTCATCACAATTACCGCTGCCAGTGAACCCATCACCACGCTAATAGCCTTCATCACCAGCGGCATCGGGATTTGGCGTTCATAGAGATAGACTTCTTCCTTCCCTTGCAGAATGGCTTTCGTGCAACTGGTGAGAATGCGGAAGGTCGTGGTTTTGATCCCGCCTGCCGTACCGCCGGGACTGCCGCCAATAAACATCAACCCGATCGTGATGAACAGTCCAGTTTCTGTCATCTTGCCGACATCGATGCTATTGAAGCCAGCGGTTCTGGAAGTGACGGATTGAAACCAGGCGGCCATGATCCGATCTGGGACACTCATCGGGGCTAAGGTCGCCATATTTTGCGCTTCCACGAGCAGAAAGGCGATCGTCCCGACCGTGAGCAAAATCAGCGTCGTACTGACTGCGACTTTGAAGTTGAGCGACAAAATAATTTGATGGGGTTGCCGCAAAATCCGTTCCCGCGACCAGAGATACATTTCAAAAATGGATTCGTAGCCAATGCCGCCAAAGATGATTAAGCCGGGGATCACCAGGTTAATTAGAGGCGAGGACTGAAAGCCCATTAAATTATCTGAGAAAAGACTGAATCCGGCGTTATTCCAGGCACTAATGCTATGGAAGATGGCCAGCCACAGCGATCGATCCCAGCCAAACTGCGGCACAAACACAAACAACATCAGCAACGCGCCCGTGATTTCAAAAATCAGGGTGGTGCCGATAATCGATCGCAACAGCAGACTGACACCATTCAACTCACTGCGATCGAGGGCTTGCTGCATCGCTACTTTTTGGCGTAACCCCATGCGACGACCGAGGAGCAACAGCAAAAAGGTCGTGGCGGTCATGTAGCCCAGTCCGCCAATTTGAATCAGGGCGACGATGAAAATATGTCCCCAGGTCGAAAAATAAGTGGCGGTATCGACGACAATGTGCCCCGTCACGCAAACCGCCGAAGTGGCGGTAAATAAGGCAACGAGGACGTGATCCCAACTGAAGGTGCCAGCCGCATTGGCAAAGGGCAACGACAGCAGGAGCGTGCCCAAGGCAATCACAGCCACAAAACCCAGACAGATGGTGCGAGAAACAGTCATGGGGCGATCGCTCACAGAATCAGCAGCACTCTATTCTTGCACTTCTGTACCCGCCCAGGCTGCCTGAAAAAAGTCTCGTTCACACAACATGGCATAGCGGTAGTTAGAATAGGCAGTCGGCATCGGGGTCGCGTATTGTTCGATCAAGGTTTCCAGTTGCGTTGTGAGTTGGGCAAAAGCCGGACTGCTGTAGGTGCGAATCCAATCACTGTAGGGATGCTCCGGAATGCCGTTGGTGGCTAACGCCTGCCCCAGAAATTGGTAGAGCCGCATGCAGGGAGCCATCGCCACTGCGGTCATGCCAATCTCCTGACTCCAGGCGGTCGTCAGCAAAAAGTCGGTGTAGCGTTGGGTGGCCATGCCCGGTTCCACCTGGGTCAAATTCACGCCCCACGCCAGCGCATACTGGTGATGGAGTTTGAGTTCTTCTAAAACGCCGGTAGCAAGCTGATGAAACACTTCAAACCCATTCAAATCGCTGGTCTTAGCGGCGGCAATGCTATAAGCCCGCGCAAAGGCAGTCAAAAAAAAGGCATCTTGACCCACATAATAGGCAAACTTGGGTTTGGCTAAACTGCCATCGGCAATCCCTTGCACAAAAGGGTTGCGGAGACAGGCGATCGCTAAATCCTGATTGGCTTGCCACAAACTGTCCGAAATCGACATGATTCACCATTCAATTTGAACTGTTCTGCTGTTCTGGTATGCACCTTTCCCATGCTCTCAAATTTAGTGCTGGCTGCATAGTTGTGATCTTGGCTGGTTGTCAACCGCCTGCCAGTCCCCCCGCCAGCCTCCCCCCGCCCGCCGCCACGGTCAGTCCGGTGGTGTCGCCGTCGCCGCCCAGCAAACCGGCAGCGGTGAAGACCTTTGAGAAGCGGCTGCGAGGGGAACTGATGAAAAAAGCCGGCATTACGGTGCAAACTGTGACCTGTCCCGCGACGGTGCAGGTGGCAGCGCCCGATCCATTTACCTGTCAGGCGATCGCGGAGGGCAAAACGTTTCAGGTGGCCGTCAATCCCAAAACCGCCAAGCCACAGGACAAAAACGAATTACGCTGGAACACCCAGGGGTTACTCGTGTTACCCAAGTTAGAGCAGACTATTCAGCAGGGCATGCAGCAACAATTTCGGCTGGAAGTGCAGGTGAATTGTGGCGGTAAGGTGCGGCTAGCGAAACCGGGTGAGAGCTTTCAATGTCAGGTGCGCGATCGCCAGGGTCAGACTCGCCCTGTCTCGGTTCGAGTCGAAGATGCCCAGGGGAATGTCACCTGGAAGTTGTAGAGGCTTCATGGTATAAAACAGTAATCCGACTGTGTTACCGTACTTTCTGTTTTAGATTACTTTTTGAGGAGAGATTGGCATGAATTGCTGGCATTCGCTCCTGAGTGGGTGGGATCGTCTGTCCAGATATCTCCTCCCTCAGTTTAGGTTTCGTTCCCCCCATCGCTGGGGTGCCCTTTGCCTGTTAGGGCTGATGGTCAGTTGGAGTGTAATCGCCTGTGCCGGGAAGCCAATTGCGGGCACTGGGGCAACTACCAAGCCTGATGTCGAAATTACCCTGGTGGGCTATGCGGTGCCCAAAGCGGCGCACGATGCGATTATTCCCAAGTTTCAGGCCAAGTGGAAGGCGGAACAGGGGCAAAATGTGTTCATC
>JAIXVO010000829.1 GCA_027482985.1 Cyanobacteriota bacterium | reverse complement strand
TAGGCTCACTCTACACCCCGCTCATGCAGGCTTACGGCACCCGCATCGTGGCAGGGGTCAGTCCCGGATTTGGCGGTAAGGTGTTTCATGGAATTCCAGTGTTCGATCTGGTTGAAATGGCGCTCCACAGCGTCGGCGAAATCGACACCACGATCATTTTCACCTCTCCCTACGCGGCGTTGGATGCAGCTTTGGAAGCGATCGCGGCAGGCATCCGGCAAATCGTCCTGATCACCGAAGGGATGCCCCCGTTGGATATGGTCAGCTTATTGCGCAAAGCTGAAGCGACGGAAACGCTCGTGATCGGCCCCAACAGTCCCGGTCTGATTGTGCCAGGGCAATTGCTGTTAGGTATCCATCCGGTTGAGTTTTATCGCCCCGGTGCCGTTGGCTTGATCAGTCGTAGTGGCACCCTCACCTATGAAATTGCCCGCGAACTCACGCTGGCGGAACTGGGGCAATCGATGGGGGTTTGCATTGGCGGCGATACGATCGTGGGTTCCTCGTTTCCCCAGTGGTTAGAGATTTTGGATGAGGATGACAATACCGAAGTGATTGTGCTGGTGGGTGAAATTGGGGGCGACAGTGAAGAGGCGGCGGCTCACTACATTGCCGAAGCGATCGATAAACCAGTGATTGCCTACATTGCCGGACATACCGCCCCCAAAGGGAGACGGATTGGGCACGCTGGCGCGATTATTGCCTCTCAAATTTCGGAACTGGGGAGCGAGATTGGTACCGCCCAGAGCAAAATTACCGCCTTCGAACGCGCCAAAATTCCCGTTGCCCATCACCCCTCCCAAATTCCGACGCTGGTGAAAAAAGCGCTGCGATCGCTGCCCCATCACTCTCACTCATAGCCACACTGCCGTCTCCATGCCCCTGGTTCGCTTATAGCGACTCTAGAAGGCATTATCCGGAACCCTAAAGGCGAACTTTATTAAGGTTTTGTGTGCATTGAATCGGTCATGTAGATTTAACGAAGGACAGCATCACAGCGGCCTGCTGACTTTAAACTCCGAGTAGTATAAAGTTAAAAATTCTCACAGCGCGTGACTAGCTACTTAACGACAGATTTGAATCCGACGGTACAGACCACGACCGCGATCGCCAAGCGATTGTTTGCGGTGGGCGAACAAAAACGCAGTGGTCTAATCTTGTGTAATCCTCATGCGGCTGAGTTTGCTGGTCCTGGTGCCGCCATTTGCAACCCCTGCCAGATTGGGTACACCCAAGTGATTGCGATAGGAACCCCGGAAATTGTGGAAGTTACGGCTCACGATGATCGGCAGCAAGCCTATGGGCGACGGATTCAATGGGTGCGCTGGCTGCACAAAATTGTTCTGGAACCGATTGCTACCCACCGGGCAGAGAACTTACTAGCTGGATTTGAAGAATTTTTTGGGAGCGAGATTCTCACGGAATTGCCCCCGGAATTGTTCGCATTGCTGGCTGGCGTTTTGCCCCACACCATTCAGTTACTGCGATCGCAACGCCTGGAGCGAGAGCGGAGTCAGGTCTGCTCCGCATCCGCCAGCGGTAACGCCCTCAATGTTCGAGTCATCACCCTGGATGATGCAACCTTGCCTTGCGATGCCGATCCCTTCGCCACGCTCCTCACCCGCGATCGTGCGGCTAACTTTTACCCATTCCCCTGTTCCGCCTAAAGAACTGCTAGGCTAACAGGCATGGTTCTCCAATATCCGCGTCGCCAAAAACAACTGGAAAGTCTAGTGCAAAAACTCGGCTTACCGACCCATGCGCCCATCCAGTGGGAGTTGTTAGATCGGGCGTTGACCCATGCCACTGTCTCCGTTGATGCCAATTATGAACAGTTGGAATTTGTGGGCGATGCCGTGATTCGATTGATTGCCGCCGAATTTTTGTGGACACAGTATGCCTATCTACCCGTGGGTGAATTTGCTGCTATTCGCTCCATGCTAGTCAGCGATCGCGCCCTGGCGCGACTAGCCGCAGGGTATGGCTTAGAGACTTACCTGCAAGCTGCCCCCGGTTTATTTCAAGATCCAGCTGCCGAGTCCTCGCGGCTGGCCGAGGCGTTTGAAGCGTTACTGGGGGCATTTTATCTCAGTACCCATAACTTCAGTTTGATTAGTCCCTGGTTAACCCCCCATTTGCACCAACTGGTGGAGGAAATTCGCTCTGATCCAGCGCGGCAAAACTACAAGGCGGCTCTCCAGGAATGGACCCAGGGGCACTATAAACTGCTGCCTGAATATCGGGTGGAAGAACGACACACGGGTAATGCTAGCGATCGCTTCCAGGCCTCGGTCTGGCTCCACGGTAACTGTTTAGGTATGGGGAGTGGGCGGACGATCAAAGCGGCTGAGCAAGCCGCTGCTCAAGTTGCATTTTTAGCGATCGGGCTGTCGTCTGACCCCGATGTCGATATGGGCAACCAGATCCGGAAGACACTCCCCTGACCCACTGTGGAATCAAAGGAGAGCGTGCCCCCATGCAGTTCGACCAGGCGTTTGGTCAAGGCTAAGCCCAACCCAGTGCCGCCAAAGTTGCGAGTGGAAGAGGCATCTACTTGCTGAAACGGCCGAAAGAGGAGCGGCCAATGTTGCCGATCAATGCCAATTCCAGAATCCGTCACTTCCAGACACAGGTATAAGGTTTTGGGGTTAATTGGACTGCGATCAGGACGATGTTCTGGCACTAGCTCGGCCCCGGCTCGCGGCCAGGCACTCAGGCGCACAGCCCCCCCATCTGGGGTGAATTTGACCGCATTTGAGAGTAAATTAATGACCATTTGCCGCACTCGCCGCTCATCCAGGTGCATCTCTGGTAAGTCTGTGGCGATCGAGATCGCCACCGTCAGATGCTTGCGATCGGCGAGGGGTTGCACCCACCGTAAACATTGTTGACACAACTGCTCTACATCAACAGGTTGTAAATTGAGGTGAATTTGTCCCACTTCAATTTTAGAGATGTCCAGCAGGTCATTGATGATTTTCAGGAGATGCATCGCGGCATCATCAGCTTGTTGCAAAAAGTCTGTGACTTCTTCCGGGCTATCGCAACACCCATCTTTCACCAAGCGCACGCTACCAATAATGGCATTCAAGGGGGTGCGCAATTCGTGGGAGGTAATGGCCACAAATTCGCTTTTCAATTGGTTGGCAAATTGGGCTTCTTGCCAGGCGGTTTCCAATTCTGTGGCGCGTTCATCCAACCGCTGAATCATCACTTCGAGTGCTTCTGCCAGTTGATTCAATTCGCGAATTTTAAAGTTTTTCGGCATCGGCGGATAAACTGCCCGCTCGCGAATTTGTAAGGCATAGCGGCCTAATTTCTCTAGCGGTAGTGCTAGATCCCGCGTCATGAACAGGGTTGCCAGTGCTGCTGCTGCCAACAATGCCACCGTCAGCACGAGCAGGACTTGTTGAATCCCGCGAATTTCAGTTAAGGCTGTACTGATAGGGGCGATCGCCAGAATCACCCAGGTTTGCGTTTGGCCTTCGCTGACTGGCATCTTGACTGCCGCATAGCCCGCCAGCCATTCTTCCCGATCCTCTTCAAACAAATGGAGGGAGTCACGATCGCCCGCGATCGCACTTTTCTGGACATACTCCAACACGGGCGCATTGGGCGGTTGGGTAATCGGTTTGCCGATGCGATCGCTCAACGGGTGTGCCAGGACAATCCCCGCTTGGTCAATCACTACGGTATAGCCCTGCCGCGACAACTCAGAGCCGAATTGCTGCCGCTGCAAACTGGTTTGAGCCTGCAACACAGCCGTTAACCGTCCAGTGCGATCGTAGATCGGCACACTGAACACGAGCTGCAACTGGTCTTGGTGGGGGGTGAAGCCAGGGGATTCCGGGAGCGCAGAGGCGGGGGAAATCACGACATCCGTCCGGCGTAAGGAGCCAGTTGCCCGCATCCGGGGCATTGGTTTCATCACTTCTGGGGCGATCGCCGCCGACCCACAAGTACTACCCAGGATTGTCCCCATCGCCGCAGTCACCTGCACACACTGAACGGGGGCAGGTAACCAGGCTTGAATTTGGTTGACCCATGACTGCGCCGTGGTGGGAGAGGCCGTCCGCCCCCCCAACATCTGACTGGAAACCAGCAAATTGGAACGCATCATTTCCGTCATCGCTTCCAGTTCATCCCCTTTCCGCGCAGCACTTTCCATCAGGTTGTAGCGAGCTGTGGTTAACACACCTGAACGCGCTTTGCGATACACCATGTACTCCCCCATCAGCAAAATCGGGATGCTCAGAAGCAGAATTCTGGTTAACAGAATCCGCCGGAAAGAAGATGAACCCGATTTACCCATAAGACTTCAACATGCGAGAGTGCAACAATTTCCAAGGCCAGCTTGCCAGCTCAGCTCAGCTTGGTCGAGGCTATGACGGGAGTGCTGTGATTACCCTTCAATCATGCCTACTAACAACCTACGAAAGTATTTCAGAGCCTACCACCTAGCCACGATAAAGATTGCCAACGAAGCGCATGATTCTGACAAAGTTTTTGTGAACTCTTGCGCCGCACTCGTACCATCAATTTGGTTCACCTTCAGTTCATCGAGATTGCCGATGTTGCTCGCTCGTCCCCAGACCACCGTTATCCTCGCCATGAGTGCCGATGGCAAACTGGCTGATGCTGCGCGATCGCCTGCCCGCTTTGGCTCCGCCGCCGACAAACACCATCTGGAAGCCCAGGTCGCCGCCGCTGATGCTGTGCTCTTTGGGGCTGCCACCCTCAGAGCCTATGGCACCACCTTACCCATCACCTCGCCTGCCCTTCTGACCCACCGCCAGGCGCAAGGGAAAGCCCCTCAACCCTGGCACATTGTGTGTTCCGCCGCGGGCAACCTGGATCCCAATTGGCGCTTTTTTCAGCAACCCGTGCCCCGCTGGTTACTGACTACGCCCACAGGGGCTCAATCGTGGACCGTCGGAGCCGCCTTCGATCGCATTGTTGTCAACCCGCTCCAATCTGCCGCCGACTGGGTTAGCGTCTTTCAGCAGTTACCCGCTTGGGGGATCGCCCAATTAGCCGTCCTGGGCGGTGGCGAACTGGTCGCCACGTTGGTAGCGGCGGGGTTGGTAGATGAACTGCAACTCACCCTTTGTCCGCTCCTTCTGGGTGGCAAAACCGCCCCGACACCCATGGATGGTGTCGGGTTCCCAGCCGCGATCGCCCCCCAATTAGAGTTACTCTCGGTGCAAACTGTTGCCCAGGAAGTTTTTCTTCGCTACCAAGTCCGTCATCCACCCGCTACCCACTAAGCAGGCAAATTCCACCTACAGCCGTATCCAGTTCCGGACTTTTGCCCCCGGTCCTCCCACGCCTGCCTGCTGCCTGCTGCCTTTCCCCAAGAATTCCAGGCAACTGCCCCCGAGAATTGGAAGACTATATTACGCTATATGAAATCTCCAATTCCTGGTTATGGTGGAACAACTCAAACCCTCGTATTCCGTTACCTGGATGAATCACATCGCCGACATTCCCCAGCCGGCATGGGATGCTCTGGCGCTGCCTCTCAATACGCCCTTTCTGGAATGGGACTGGCTCCACAATCTGGAAGCTTCCGGGAGTGCGACTGGCCAAACGGGTTGGATGCCCTGCCATTTGACGGTCTGGCGCGATCGCACCCTGGTGGCTGCTGCGCCGTTATATGCCAAAGGGCACAGTTACGGCGAATTTGTGTTTGACCATCAGTGGTCCGATCTCGCTGCCCGTTTAGGAATTGAGTATTACCCCAAGTTATTGGGGATGTCTCCTTTTACTCCCGCCGAAGGGTATCGCTTTCTGATTGCCCCCGATGAGGATGAAGACGAACTGACCGAAATTATGGTGAGTGCGATTGATCATTTCTGTGATCGCAACAATATTTCTGGCTGCAACTTCCTCTACGCTGACCCCGTTTGGAAGGCCAAAATGGAGCAGCATGGCTACACCACCTGGCTACACCATAGCTACATCTGGCAAAACCAGGGCTATCAGACTTTTGATGATTATCTGTCGGCTTTTAATGCCAACCAGCGGCGCAATATTAAACGAGAACGCAAAGCGGTGGGTACCGCTGGCTTGACCCTCAAAACTTTCACCGGAGAAGCGATTCCCAAGTCGTTTTTCCCGTTGATGTATGCCTACTACAGCG
>JAIXVO010000182.1 GCA_027482985.1 Cyanobacteriota bacterium | reverse complement strand
GGGGGGGGCGACGAATTTTTCAAACCATTTGGGTAAGAGGGTGGGAGGGGCGGCTAGGTGGACTTCTGCGCCGCTGGCGGTGAGACTCCAGATGTTGGAACGGGCGACGCGGGAATGGAGAATATCGCCGACGATCGCAATCTTTTTGCCTGCCAATAGGGAGATCTGAGGGTGTTGCGGGTCGAGCAGGGTACACAGCGTAAACAAATCGAGTAAGCCTTGAGAGGGGTGTTCGTGTTGCCCATCGCCAGCGTTTAAGACCCCAACTTTCACATCGAGGCGATCCATTTCGGCGGCGATCGCCTGGGGCACTCCAGCTTCCTGATGGCGAATCACCATCATGTCGGTGCCCATTGCCAGATAGGTTTTCGCCGTGTCCAGAATGGTTTCGCCTTTGGTCAGGGAAGAGGTGCCCGGTGCAAAATTGAGGATGTCGGCAGACAGGCGTTTCGCGGCTAACTCAAAACTGCTGCGGGTGCGAGTCGAGGACTCAAAAAACAAATTCGTCACCACCAGCCCTTGCAACGTGGGAACCTTTTTGGTTCTGCGAGACAACACTTCCTGAAAACTGACTGCGGTTTGCAGCACAGTGTCGTACTCTGCTGGGGTAAAGTCTGCCAGGGACAGGATATGGCGGCGGGTCCAGGTGCTTGTAGCCATGCCAAAGGATGAAAAGGTACCGACTTCAGGGTACACGACCTGATCGCGCAACGTAGACCGATTTTCATCAAGCAGCATAAACACCCGCCGAAAGATTATCTTTCTGCATACGGGTTCGTGGTATTGCGATCAGGACGATCGCAGCAAAGGTTAACCAAAACTCTCGACCCCATAGTACGAACTGCCACTGTCCCCCACCCAAATCATGCCACTGTCGGTGCTGGTGTCTCCCGGCAACAGGTCGCGACTGCCGGCAATCCCGCGATTCAAGGCATGAATCAGGCGTTGCGGCGAAAAGGATTCCAGCAGCACGACATTGCCTGCATCCAACCAGGCCAGTTCTTCCGGCGAGAAGGTTTGGCGGACGAGAGGCGGTAATTGCTGAGCCATCCGGCCATATTCGGCGGCTTGCTGCATCGCGACGTTGGGCAGCTT
Source organism: Cyanobacteriota bacterium (assembly GCA_027482985.1). Classification (GTDB taxonomy): domain Bacteria; phylum Cyanobacteriota; class Cyanobacteriia; order Leptolyngbyales; family Leptolyngbyaceae; genus JSC-12. The sequence continues at coordinate 2,243 of JAIXVO010000182.1, read as the reverse complement.
GATCACCTGGCGCGGCACTAACCCCACATCAAAAATCTCGACCGTCCGATTCGCAAACCATTGGTCACTGGTTTGCAGTTGATGCACTAAGTTCAACCCTCTAGGCGTGCAATCGTGAAAGGCATACACCTTGAGATCGGGATTGCGTCTGAGCATTGCCATCGTGGTTTGAAAAATGCTCTGAGGATAGCCCGTGATACTGAGGATGGCACTGTTGTTTTCAAAATGAAAGTTATTGGCAATCAGCAGTTGGGCGATCGCGGCGGTATCCGTCACCACCAGGCGATCGAAACTGTAGGCTGCGACATCGGGGCTGATGGTGGCGGGTAGGGCATTTTCGTTGGGAGCCGGCAGGAGTTTGGCGATCGGGTTGACGGGGAGCCAGGAATTGAGCCAACCCTCCACCTGATTCCACTCAATGATCGGTTCATAAGCGGTATTCTGCTGCACTTTGAGTTGCCGAACGCCGAGGTACAACGCCAGCATGCCGACGATCACGCCATAGGCAAACACCGGGAACAGATCGGTGCCCAGCCCAAACAGCAACCCCAGCGCCAAGACCGCCACACCTTGAATTCGTAGACAGTGAGCCGCCATCCGTCGCGCCTTTAAGGTAGACCGCTGATTCGCACTCATCCCCCATAACACGGCTAAACAAACCAGGTTAATCAGTCCAGGTAGGGAAAAAGCGATCGCCCCTCCGGTCGTGAGGCGGGGTGCCGTCGTCACAATAAAGCTGAAAAACGTGAAAAAGCCTGTCAGGATGAGGACGACGATGGCATCAAAGGACTGTTTTCCCTGTAATCGTTTCTCCAATAGATAAAACAATTGTTGTCGTGTGAAATAAAGCGTGTCGTTGGCAGACAGATCCGCGATCGCCTTGGCAAACATCCCATCCGTCACCTTCACTTTCCCCATCGCCGTGGGTTCAAACACAAAGGGATGCTGGCACTGCTTACACCGCCCATAGTTGGCAGTGCGGTCTTTCAAGGTGTTATCCGTTTGGCATTGAATACATTTCATAACACTTGGTTCATCAGTAAAACGCTGTAATCTTCCCGCTGCCGAATCAGGCGGACGTGCCCCTGCTCCAGCAACACTTCCGCCGGCCGGGGACGATGCAAAAAATGTGAGGACATGGCATATCCATAGGCACCCACATCCAACACCGCCAACACATCTTCCGGCTGCAATCGTGGCAACCAACACCGCCGCCCCAAATAATCCCGCGAGTACGTCGTATTGCCACACACATCTGTCAGCACCAAATCGTTGGCTTCCGGTTCGCCTGCTGCCCTCTGCCTTCTGCCTTCTGCCTTTACCAGAGCAATTTCCCGATAGCCCCCATGCACCGACGGCACCGAGAGATTCGCGACGGTCGTATCGGTGCCCACAATTTGTTTCCCGTCCTGCCATTTCACAGACACCACCTGACAGAGCAGGGTGCCACATCCCGCGATCGCCGCTCGGCCGGGTTCAATGCGCAGTTGGATGGGGCGGGACAGTTGGCGTAAGCGATCGCTGAGTTGGTGCCCGAATTCTGCCCAGTTAAAAGCTACGCCATCGTGATGATAGGGATAGCCAAAGCCGCCGCCAAAGTCGAGATACTCCCAGTCGGGGAGTGTTTGAGCGATCGCTAAAACCTGATCAATCACCTGGGTAAAAGCTGTCGTGGCATTGGTGCCCGTCCCTCGATAGAAATGTAAGCCGCTGAGGGTGAGTCCTGCCTGGTGCGCGATCTGAGTGGCGATCGCGAATTCCTCTGGGCGGACTCCAATGCGGCTATCCCCAGTTAAGGTCGGGCAATTCAGCCGCAGTCCTAACCGCAGCGATCGCCCCAGGTCGGTGAATGCGGGAGTTTGGGCGATCGTCTCGGCCAGTAAGGACAGTTGCGCCACACTATCGAGATTCAACGTCCGCACGCCCCACTGCAATACTTGCGTCAGGTCGGCGGCACTCAGGTTGCTGCCACTGTAAACGATGTGATTGGGCTGAAACCCTGCCTGCAACCCCAAATACACGTCGCCGGGACTGTTGGCATGAAGTCCCCACCCCGCCTGCTGAAAGATTCGCAGCAGGGCGACATTGCCATTGGTGACACTGGCGAAATGAAACTGGGTGTTGGGATAGTCGAAGGACTGGTTAATGGTGTGAATGGTTTGACGCAGGCGATCGCCGTCATACCCATACAGCGGCGACCCATACTCTGCCAGCACGGTCAGCCAGCGGGACAGTGGCAGGGG
>JAIXVO010000758.1 GCA_027482985.1 Cyanobacteriota bacterium | reverse complement strand
TGTTTCGACTTCGCTCAACCCTCGGTTGGCTGTGGGTTGAGCGGAGCCGAAGCCCACTTACTAAAGCACTCAATTAGTCACTAATTTATAGGTTGGGTTGAAGCCCGTGAAACCCAACGCCAGCAGCTATTGTACTGGGTGACGTGATCGCTAACCCAAACTAAGCAAAAGATGCTGTTTCGTAAGCTTTATCAGTCATCAAAAAGTCTGTAAATCTGGTTATAAGAAATGTCAAATCAACAGCGAAAAGAGATTTTAAGAGCAATTTTAGGGATTAGCTTAGCGATCGTTGGCATCACTCACTTCACACACGGCGATCAATATGCCAGAATTGTGCCGCCTCAATTGCCAGATGCCCTGTTTTGGGTGTACTTGAGTGGTGTCATTGAAATTGCTTTAGGCATTGGCCTACTAATTCCCAGAATTAGTGTCTTGTCTGCCTGGGGCATGATTGCCCTATTTATTGCTGTATTTCCCGCCAACATCAATCAAGCGATTAACAGTATTCCGATTGATGGGATTCCTGATCTGCCGATCGCCTACTGGTTTCGCCTCCCCCTCCAAGCCGTCCTGATTGCCTGGGCCTGGTGGTATACCCGTCGTCCTGAAACGCAGGCAGGGGCAAACAGCGGAGTCGCGCCGATCGAAGTTCGATTAAATCGCTAGCCGACTATGACAGTCCCACTTTCCCACCCGCAGTTAGGTTTAGTGTGTATTACGGCCTCGAATCGGGTGCGGTTCAAAACAGTGACCCGCAAACGGCTGTTGCAATTCTCGCCAGCCGAACAAACCGCATTGCTGCGATCGCTCTACTCCGAAAACCTCAAGCGTCTCAATGCCGCAGCGGATTTTTGCCAGGAAGCAGGCATTCGCTTATTTCGCATGAACTCCTCCCTGCTGCCCTTTGCCGATACGCCCGTGGGTGCCGACTTACTCCCCGAATTTGCCGAATTTCTGCAAATCACAGGCGATCATTTTCAAATGGCTGGCATTCGCGTCGTGCTGCACCCGGAACAGTTTGTCGTCCTCAATTCCGAACGCCCGGAAGTTGTGACCAACAGCATCAAAATTTTGACCACCTATGCCCAAATTTTTGATTTGTTAGGCTTTCCCCGCTCCACCTGGGCGCTGATGAATATTCATGGTGGCAAAGGCGATCGCGCGGCTCAACTGATCGACCAAATTCGTGCCTTGCCGGATGGAATTCGCTGTCGCCTGACTTTAGAGAACGACGAATATACCTATGGGGCAACCGACATTCTCGCCATTTGTCAGGCGGCAGAGGTGGCAATGGTGTTTGATGCCCATCATCACGTGATTCATGAACAACTCGATACTTATGAAGATCCCAGCGTCGCCAAGATGTTAGCCGCCGCCCGTACCACCTGGAAAGTCCCTGAGTGGCAACTGGTACATATTTCCAACGGCAATCAGGCATTTCGCGACCCCCACCATAGTGACTTCATTCGCGCCATGCCTAGTGCCTATTGGCAGGTGGAATGGATTGAAGTGGAAGCCAAACAGAAGGAAGCCGCGATCGCCCAATTACAACAAGATTGGCTCCCCGGATCATTGTTGTCCTGAGCGCTGTGAACTTTACTGGATGTCCACCACAAAGGAATACGCATACCCCTTGTAATTGGAATCCAGTTGCAACACATAATCGCCACTGGCTGGCAACGTGCCTGACCAGCGATCGTTGCCATCCGGAATCTCGGCCAACATTTGTCCATTGGGTTTTAGCACCATGGGCAGCGAACCACTTTGACGGCTCAAAGTTAGGGTTTGTCCCGCCGCTGCGTTCAGTTGGTACTGATGAAAGCCTGTCCCGATGAAGCGATCGCTAATTTCAGCACTGGTATTCCCAGCCCCAAAACTCACTCGCTCCACTTTTTCGTTACAGCCCGCTTGTGTCCGTGACTTCGCGACCCAACCCGCCACTGGATCAGTAATTTGTAACCAGCCCTCCTGCTCCTGGGTCACCATCAAGTAAGTGCCATTTTGTACCTGCCCCACCACATTTTGAGCCGTGGTCGTCGGGCTGGAGCGGACATTCAACGGCGGGTTGGGATCATCGACTCGCGCCATCGTCAGGCGACATGAGGTCACACTGCGCGTGGGTGATGCGGGCGGGCGAGCAGGGCTGGCGGGTGAGGGACTGGCTGATGGGGGAGCCGTAACGTTAATGGGGGTTGGCTCAGTCGTGGGAGAGGCGGCGATGGGTTCAGGAGTCATAGTGGTTGTAGGTGAAGAATCAGGAGCGATCGCGGTTTTGGGAGGAGATTGCAGCATCGCCACCGCGACCCCTGCCGCAACAGCCAGCGCTGTCACACTCAAAGTCAGGATCAGCGATCGACGATTCATACCAAACACACTCCCAGAAATTACGGATAATTGTCTACTTTAAAGCTACACAGTAGGGACTATAAAATCCGTAAAAATCATGATCTTGGCGAATTTCATCATGTCTGTAGCGTCCCACCCAGATGACCAGATGACCGCAGTGTAGCGCATCCCGGCTAGGGGATTTTGGGATCTGAGTCAGCGGGCGATCGCAATGCGGCTACCTGATCCGGTGTCAGTCCCAACAGTTGCGTCACTGGCTCCAGCCCCATGCCCGTCGCCAGCAGATTTTGTGCCGCTTGTAAGAGTTGGGCTTGAGCCTGTTCTTTAGCGATCCGCTCTTGCTCTTTGGCGATCTGTTCTTGCTCCCTGGCGATCCGTTCTGCGGCTAATTGTTGTTCTGCCTGTTCCGTATCCGTCCAAAACCAGTTGCCAGCCGCATCACACCAGCGCAACCAGGCCGCTGGCACCCCTTCAAATTCGCCCTGCCAGATGCCTAGCCCAATGTCTAAATCGGATAACCAGACCAGGGGCGGGCGATCGCTCAGAGCTTGTTCCTGGTAGCGATGTCCTTCTAATTTGAAGTAGCGCAATTGCTGCGTGTAGCGGCTGAAGACGAAATAGTGGGGGACTCGCAAATAGGTTTCATAGACCTGGAGTTTGCCGGGTGGTTTCATCGTGAGCCAAGCGGGGGCATCCGGGCTAGCTTCTGGCATGGGTGGATCAAGTCGGGAGACAGGTGGATCGACGAGGTCTGGTGGCTGATCACTGTAGAACCGCCCCAAGTCTTCGGCTTCAGTGCCGGGAGATAAAAACTCGACAATCACATCCGGCGCTCGACCTTCCTGCCACAGCACATAGCTCCTGCGCAAATCGCCATCGTAGAAGCGCGGCACATCGACCACCAGGAACCAATCGGGGCGTTTATGCCAGAGCGGGCGCCGCAACTGGTAGTAGAGATTCATATCGGAAGCCGTGAAGTAATTGTCCCGGCTATAGCCCGACAAACTCAAGGTGCGGCTGAGGAGTTGCGGTTGCAGGTCATGAAATTCGTCTGGCAATCCCGGTTCCTCCGGATCTTCACTCGGCAAATCGTACATTGTCGGCAAATATTCACGGGGCGATCGCGGCGGATCGGTTTGCCCCAAGTGGGTGGTCTGCTGAATGAGCTTGCGTAACTGTTCTTGAGAGAGCATCTCAAACCTCTCCAGAGCGCCAGATTTCCTTCAATTCTATAGTGTTTTTCAGTAGTTTCTGGGCGAGTAGAAGCGTGACCCGGAAGCTACAAAATTTGGCTGTGGTTGTTAGTTTTGGGCAAATTTTGTCAATTCTGAACTTACCTATCAGGGAAATTTACTATGCATGCTACTGTCGTTCGAGACACAATCGTCAAACAATCTACGGTGCAAGCCCGGAATCTGGCACCTCAATTTAAGTTTGAGTTGAAACCTGGAACTTACGATATTACTCGGTGGGAACCTGCTCCCAATGGGCATCAGCGGGTCACATTTGCGGATAAGCTGGGGAACTTTCAAACCTGGCTGGTGTGGGGTGATGACATCGTTTGTGATAAAGAGTCGAAAGTCATTCAGCTCAAAGTGCCCTACTATTCTCAGCGAGATAATGTCTCCTCGGAATGGTGGCGGCAATGTAACACCAGCAGCCACGCCATGATCCTGAACTTTTTGAAGCCGGGGAGTGTGGCATCAGATGATGATTATTTTCAGCGGTGTGTGAATCCCTATGGCGACACGACCGATTGGGGGGTACATACGGATGCCCTGAAGCGATTTGGGATCGATTCCGTGTATCGGCAAGATTTGGATTTTGATGACCTGGAGAAATCCCTGACGCTGGGTTTCCCGATCGCGATCGGTGTCCTCCACAAAGGACCAATCTCTGCGCCGTCCGGGGGACATATCCTGGTAATCATCGGTATGGATAAAGATAAAGGTGTCTTTTATGCCAATGATCCCTGGGGTAAAGGGTTTGCCTACACCGATTTCAACGGCAGAGGGGTGGAGTATCCGATTTATCCCTCCCTTGACCATCGCTGGTTAGCCGATGGGGATCATTCCGGTTGGGGTCGCTTGATTACCGCGATCGACGGGAAGCCGACTGGTTTGGGTTAAAGCAATTAGGTTTGACGGGGTTTAACTAACGGGTGGTTTCAGAGTTCCACCCGTTCCTTATTTTAAAGGGCGGTTAGGCGACCTTAGCGATTTCGGCTTCGGCATCGACTCGTCCTTCTTGGCTCAAGTATTCCGCCAGTTGAGCTTCAATTTCGCGCCGCACAATGTCCCGATATTCGACAAAGTGTTCAATCTGGGCGCACACAGAGAGATAGCTGCTAATCCCACCCGGATTGACCCGCGCCATATTCCACAAATTGCGCCAGAACTGCCAGCGGGTATCCCGCACGACACCCTGCCGCCACGCGATCGTTAACAACGCCCGGAGTGCCACCCAATCGACTTTCTTCTTGGCACTCTTGCCCTTTTTCGGGTAATTGGCTTCACCCAGCAACAGAAAATGGCGGTAGGTGCGATCGAGGAAGCGCTTCGGCTCATACAGCGTCCAGAAGGCTTCGATGTATTCGTGGGCAATATCTTCCAGGGGACGGGTTGGGACGAAGTTCATCAAGGCGGTCTGGTTACCGTCTGAGAGTTGGTCCCGCAGTCGCCCTTCTTTTTCCAACCGATGCCAGAGCGCCGTATCGGGAAGCGCTTGCAACATACTGAAGAGGGCAGTGGGAACAGTGGTTTGTTCCACAAAGCGGACAATGCGATCGCCCGCCCCCGCTTTTTCACCATCAAACCCAATAATGAACCCTGCCATCACGCGCAAGCCAGAGCGGGCAATTTGCCGCACGGAATCACTGAGGGAATCCCGCGTGTTTTGAAACTTTTGCGTCAGGGTGAGACTGGCTTCGTCCGGCGTTTCAATCCCCAAAAAGACGGCTCCAAAGTTGCAGGCGACCATCATGTCCATCAATTCCTGATCTTTCGCCAGGTCTACCGATGCTTCGGTGGCAAAGGAGAAGGGATAGCCATGTGCCACCATCCAGGGTTGGAGGTCTTTGAGGAACAGTTTGACGTTGCGTTTGTTGCCGATGAAGTTGTCATCCACCATGAACACACTCCGCCGCCAGCCCAACTCATACAACCGCTCCAGTTCGGCCAGCAGTTGTTCCGGGGTTTTGGTGCGAGGT
>JAIXVO010000715.1 GCA_027482985.1 Cyanobacteriota bacterium | reverse complement strand
GATCGGTATAGCCCTCCTAACTTACCAAATCAAGGGACAATGCGGGACGTGGAAATCCTGCCATAACCACCCTGGTGCCGTAAAGCATGAATTTACCGCTGTGGAGTGGGCATCTTGCCCGCCCAGGCTAAAAGCCCGCACAACGAATGTTTGAATTAACTGCCGCAGTCTATTAGTTAGATCTCCCTAGTCCTCATTCAGTTCCAGCGCGACCCGCAGAGCTTCCGGCTCAGTCACCAACTTTCCCACTAACGGGTCGAGGGGTAACCGTTCGGAGGCGGGTAGAGGCGCGGGGACAGTCAGATCTGGTGTGACGATCCCGCCAGAGATAATCACTTTAAACGCATCTTCAATCGGCATCGCCAGATTAATCACCTGATCTTCGGGCACGATCGCGTACCAGCCTGTCGTCGGGTTAGGTGTAGTAGGAATGAACAGACTGAGCATGGCACCCGAAAAATGAGATTGCACCTCGCCACTCATCGCGCCAGTGACGAAGGCCAGCGACCACATACCTGTCCGGGGATATTCCACCAACACCACCCGCCGAAAGCGATTGCCGGAATCTTTGAGTAAAGTTTCTAGCAGTTGCTTGAGGGTTTTGTAGAGTGCGCCTGCCAGGGGGATCGCTTGTAGGGTGCGTTCGCCCATGTCTAGGAGCCAGCGACCAGCAAAGTTCCGCGCCATCAGGCCAATCAACAGAATCGCGGCCAGCGGGACGGCAAAGCCCACCAGTAAGTTGAGGAGATTGACTAGCCAGGGATTTAAGCCGTCGAAGGGGCTGATCTGACTGGGAATGCGGGTGAGAAACGCGATCACCCAACTGGCAATGGTTAAGGTCAGCCAAATTGTGGTCGCAAGGGGAATAACGACCAACACCCCTGCGATCAAATCGTTCTTGAGATCCTGCTGGAGTCTTTGCAGGAGCGGCAACCGATGTTCTTTCATGGGGTTTGAGACCAGTGAGGAGAGCACAATCGAAACGAGTCGTTCCCGCTCAGCCCGTTAGGGCGTTGGATGGGAAGCATGTAACTGATTGTTACAATTCTCGCGGATTTGTTCAAGTATTTGGAGTTTGCTAAGGGATTGCACTGCTCTTAATTAGTCTGGGGTGGCGTTAGGCTCTGAATGAAACCAAGATTGCTGCGAACGGCGATTTCCTTTTAGCGCCAGGAACTGGTGTGGCGCTGGACTTTGATGAAACCAAGATTGCTGCTTGGGTGGCAGCCCCCCAAACCCCCCGAATTCAGGGGACGGCTGCGTCCCCTGAACCCCCTCCAGAGGGCAACGCTGGGGCTTCGTAGCAAGGCTCTGGTGGTGACGTTGTTGAGGTAGCTGCTAGGGATGAGTCGGGAATCTTCAAAGACCCATTAACGGCGATCGCTGAGGAGTTGGCGCAGTCCCGTCCAGCCGACGATGATGTAACCGATCGCCAGTAAGAGACTGTTAAGGCCAGTTCTAAGGGCGGCTCGCATGGCATTACCCTGCGTTAACTCTTTGGCTTTTTTCTCATCGGTTTTGAGTTTTTCGAGTTCCTGGGTGCGACGGGGGCCAATCTGGGCTTCCAGTTCCGCATCTAACGCTTTGGGATCGGCTTTGAGCTTCCGCAGTTGCTCCCGCTTCTGTTGGGCTTGCGCCAGTTGATCGGCAGGCAGTTGACCACTGTTGATCACCCGTTCCAGTTCACTCAGTTGCGCCTCTAACTGCTGCGGTCCCTGGCCTTTAATCTGTTGCACCTGGGTATCGACCTGGGTTTTGAGGGCGGCGGCTTTTTTGCCAATGTCTTCCACTTCCGTGGCGGCAGCATCGCGGGTCGTCATCACGTGCCAGGGCACCACCAGCAGAAACAGCAGACCCAGGATGCTGGCAATCACGAACACGCCGAGCCGCAACAGCGCCGAGGACTGACCTTCCGCACTGCTACCCGCTTCAATCCACACTCCCAGGTTGACCAGGACAATGCCCAGCAGCGGGATAAAGCCGCGATCGACGACACCAGTCGTGAAGGCGATGATCGTTTGCTTGGTCTGGAAGTCGATGGTGGTGAAGAGGGTGAGGTAATCAATCAAGCTGGTCAGGATCAGGATTGATCCCACCAATTTCAGCATGAGGGCAATCCAGGGTGAGGGGGTAGTGGCTTTCATGAATCGGTGAAATCTCTCAACGCTAAACAAGACAAAAGGCAGCGGGCACACGGCAATCTGGAGCGACTTGCCAAATTGCCTTCCTATACTAGACCACTGCGGTCAGGGTCAAACGGTTTGAAGTCGAACAACCCAGCCTCGATCGCGGCTCAATCTAAAGCTGGGATAATTCTTTGCCCTGATTTAGTCAAACCGCGATCGCCCATCCCGATCATCTTGTAAAGTTGGTAGAACTAAATACGATCCGGCTGGTCAGATTCGCTAAGATCTGTTGCAAAAATTGCCTGCCACTTCCCCTGAAAACGGGGTATCCTTACCTGGCTTTCCCATCGCTGTACCCCATGACCGCTGTGCCCCTCCCTCGACAGCCATCTCAACCTTCTGATCGCACTGGCGGCAATATGCAGCCGGAGGTAACGCCCGTGTTTGCGTTGAAGGAACTGGTGGCGCGGCTGAATCGGGAACAACATAAGATTCAAGACCTCTTAAGTTCCCTGGGATTTGCCCTCCGTAGCTTTAATAATTTGAATCAGTTTTTGGAACTGATCCCCCTGATGGCGAGTCGGGTGACGGATTCGGATGGGGGCGCGTTGCTGCTGTTCAAACCGAATGGGCAGGTGCGGCTGGAGCGCTTGCATTGTCAGGATAACCATCTCTGTCAGG
>JAIXVO010000319.1 GCA_027482985.1 Cyanobacteriota bacterium | reverse complement strand
GGTGGGGAGGATGAGGCGGGTAGAGGCGAATGGCCATTTGCTCTTAGACAATCCCAATCTAAGGAAGTCAGACCATTCGCCAAAATTTCAAGTTTTTCAGACTCAAATTTTTCTAAATAAGAGTGGAGAACGGCAAATTCAGTAGCGATGAAGCTGGGTTCTAGCGGTGTATCAGGAGCCAAGGCTTCATAATGACACACGGATTTCATCAGGGCACCATCGTCATGAATGGGGCTGACTAAACGCAGGGCGATCGCAAACTCGTCTCCTGGCTGCACTGATTCACTCAGCAACAACCGGGGCGCACAATCAAACAGATCCCCCTCCTGCACCAATTTGCCATTCACATAAACCTGGGTCGCTTCTGACCACCACAGCAACGCCAGTCGCAAACACAATCCTGTCAGGGGAAAGCCATTTAAATCTGCGGGCACCTGAATTCGACGGGCAAACCAGCGCACCTGGCGACCTTTCACCCAGGGATGATGATCTCTGGCGTTGACTGCCCCCAGCGTCCAACTTTGCCAGTGCTCAGCATTCAAAGCCTGCTCAATGGGCAAATCGCCATCAAAATAGCGCCAGCCCGATTGCACACTGACCTGACTCAGCGATCGCAACCGTTCCAGCGTTTGGGTGATGGTTTCAGAATTAGGATTCGGGGGAGTCGAGATGGGATTGTTCACAGCTGCCGCTTCACTCAATGCACCCTCCATAATAGACATACATTGAGTTCTGCACAGGCTGATGGTGACAACTCCAAATCTCGTGATTGAGGAACAGGACGAAGACTACGACTACGATGCGTCTCCGATCCCGCCAGAGCGCTACGATGTCGTGCCCGAAGGGATGGAAGAAGTTGATGGGGTGCTCGTTGAGAAAATAGGTATGACGATTCCACACGCTGCCGTTCAAAGCAATGTTCTTTTTGCATGGCGGGATTACATCAGGTCGACGGCTCAAGGCGGAGAAGTTTATCCCGAAGCGCCCTGCCAAACTGATCGCCAGAAGCGTCGTCCAGATGCAGCGTATATGTCGCCTGAGTTATTAACCCAGTATGGTCGTCCAGCCATTTTGCCACAGAGTTATCCGCTGATTGCGGAGGTGGCATCACCGGATGATAAAGCAGAGATGCTGTTCCATAAGGCGCGGGAATATTTGCGATCGGGCTGTGAGGAAGTGTGGCTCTTATATCCTGAAAATCAGCTTGTCATGATTGCCACCGCTGAAAGCTGGCAGATTTTTACTGAACCCGACACGATCGCCACGCAAAAAGTGTTACCCGGATTCGCGATCGCCGTTGCCGAACTGTTTGCCTAATTTCAGTTATCGTCTGATTCCCCACCGAGGTTGGTTCGTTAGGGTGAATGAAAGGTCATTCATGACTTATTCACTAAGTAATACCGTTTGCGGATGCTAGTACCATCGCTACTAGGTCTTACCAACCCGTATCACGGCTCCATTCCCCCGCCCTGATCCCGAACGTCGATTACGATGAGAAGATTGATGGGAACCTGGCTGCGGCGATCGCGCCCAATGGGTCGCCAGGGTTGGTCAGAATCGGGTGGACTGAATCGGGTGGACATGAATACAGAGTTGGCTGGGACGAATGCGATCTTGCTGGTGGATGATAACTCAACCAACCTGGGGATTTTGGTGAAAGCCTTGAGTGAGGTGGGCTATCAAGTCCGGGTGGCGCAGGATGGCAGCAGCGCGATCGCCCAGACGCTCTATGCTAAGCCCAACCTGATTTTGCTGGATGTGATGATGCCGGGAATGGATGGGTTTGAAACCTGTCGTCAGCTAAAAGCCAATCCCAGCACCCAGGATATTCCCGTGATTTTTATGACGGCCCTGACGGAAGTCTTCGATAAAGTGCAGGGCTTTCAGGTGGGCGGCGTGGATTACATTACCAAACCCTTTGAGCTGGATGAGTTGCTAATTCGTGTCCGCACTCATCTCAACTTGCAGACCTTACAGAACCAGTTGCGCGCCCAGAATGAACAACTCCAGGCCGAAATTCGCGATCGCCAGAAAGCGCAAGAAGCCGTCCAGGTGTTTCTCCATGCCGTCTCGCATGACTTACGGAATCCTGTGACGGGTGGCCTCATGGTGCTCAAAAGTTTGCTGGAAGAAGCTGAGCAACGGGATGGCCAGACCACCATTTCGCGATCGATCCTGGAGCGGATGATTCAAAGCCACGATCGCCAACTGGCGCTGATCAACTCTCTCCTGGAAACCCACACCAACGATATGGGCGGCATTTCGCTGCATCGGCAACCCGTCCAACTCCATCCCTTCGTGGCCGAACTCGCGGCCAACTGGCAACCCATGCTGCAAAAAGAAGATGCCACCCTGCAAATTTTGCTACCGGAGTCCCTTGCGCCCGTCAACGCCGACCCGAATCAACTCTGTCGCGTGTACGAAAACTTGCTGGCAAATGCCCTTAAGCACAACCCCCCCGGCCTGACGCTGACCCTCAACGCCGAACTGCTGTCTCCCCCAGCGACTTCTCCCCTGTTGCGGTGCACCGTTCAGGATGACGGCGTGGGCATGGCACCGGAACAAATGCAGAATTTATTTGAGCTGTATAAACGCGGAGACCATTCCCGCCGCACCGTCGGCTTAGGATTGGGGCTATATTTATGTCGTCAAATCATTACCGCGCATGGGGGTCAAATTGGTGTCACCAGCCACCCCAATGCCGGCTCAACCTTTTGGTTTACCCTGCCCGTATGGGATGCTGAAGGAAGTCTGCTACCCGCCTAAACCCTTACTGTGATGGGAGAAGTCGCCTGTGTCTGCTACACCTGAACCCCCCGCAACTGGAACCCCGTTACGCATTTTGATTGTGGAAGATGACCCCATGATCCAATTAGGACTGGAGCGCATCTTGTCAGGCTATCCTCGCTTTCAGATTGTGCAAATTGCCGAAGATGGTTATCGCGGGGTGAAAGCCGCGCTCGAACAAAAACCCGATCTGATCATTATGGACATCGGCTTGCCCGGTAAGGATGGCATTGCCGCCACCGAAGAAATTAAGCGCCAATTGCCGGATGTGCGGATTGTGATGCTCACCTCCCACACGGATCAAACCGAAGTCCTAGCCGCTTTAGCCAGTGGTGCCGATGCTTACTGTGTGAAGGGGGCCAGCATTGAGCAAATGTTAGCCGCGATCGCCG
>JAIXVO010000555.1 GCA_027482985.1 Cyanobacteriota bacterium | reverse complement strand
GAAGGCGCACCAAGCGGCATGGCGGGCGGTGCGGAGTCAGGTGGCGAATCTGAATAGTGAGTTGATGGGATAGGAGTCAGGAGTCAGGAGCCAGGAGAGAGAGGAAGGTGGGGGAGGGGGAGGAAGAGAAAGGGAGACAATTCCCGTAGAGCCGCGCCGTTGGCACGTCTCCCACAGGTGAAGGACAAAAATTTTTGTAGAGACGCGCCGCTGGCACGTCTCCCGCCTACGTCTGTGCAGGAGAAACCTCCGCATCAGAAATTCTCTCGTCGATCGCGAATTCTGGTTTGATGAGAAGGGCTTCGGTCATGGCTCCGCGCCAGGTTTCTTGGGAACCGAGGTGGTAAAAGTGGGCGTAGGGTTTGATGGGAATGTTGGCCCAGCAGTCGGTGATGTGAGCATTTTGGCGATGTTGATTTTCGAGCCACATGGAGAGGGCAAAGCCGCAGGGAAGTTGTTGGGCGATCGCGGCTAAATTCTCCGCATCTCCCTGACTCCAGGTGTTGTAGTAATCCGTATGTCGCCCAATGTAAGGGGGATCGAGATAGACGAAATCTTGGGGTTGCGCCTGTTGCAGGGTGGTTTGCCAATCGGCGACTTGAAACTGCCAGTCTTGATCTGCCATCTGCCGGGCGACCCAATCGACTTGGTTGGCAATTTTGGTGATGTAACCCTGTGAGAAGCGCTGGGGTTTGCGGCAAAACGGCACGTTGAACCGACCGTGACGGTTGAATCGCATCAGTCCGTTAAAACAGGCGCGGTTGAGAAATAAAAAATCCAGCGGTTCGCCAGACTCATTAAACCGTTGGCGCACTTCGTAATAGTACTCGGCACCCACTTGCTGCAACTTGGCTCCTTCCGTCTGCAAAAACTGCCGAACGATCGCGCGATCGATGGTGCCCTGCTGAATGGCTTGATAAAAGCGAATCAGGTGTTGATTGCTGTCGGTGAGCAGGGCGCGGGGCGGGGCGAGATTGAAGGCAACGACTCCCGATCCCAAAAAGGGTTCGATCCAGCGGGCGGCGCGATCGCCCTGCCAGTGAATTTGGCTCAGAATGAAGGGCACCAGTTTCGTTTTAATCCCCTGACACTTGAGTGGCGGGACACCAATCCGAGGCAGTTGCAGGGGGAGGGAGGGCATAGGGGCGCAAGGATCGGTGTAGGGTGGAAACAGATGTTGAAGTCTGAGGGTTTGGGGCATGGAGCTACACCAATCTATCCCAGTGGAGACCATTCGGTACGACGATCGCGGTCTGGTGCCAGCGATTGTGCAGGATTATCTGGATGGGACGGTACTGATGATGGCCTGGATGAATCAGGAGTCGTTACAAAAAACGTTGGAGACGGGCGACACCTGGTTTTGGAGTCGATCGCGCCAGGAATTATGGCACAAGGGAGCCACATCGGGACACTTGCAGAAGGTGAAAACGCTGCGGTACGACTGCGATAGTGATTGTTTGTTGATCAGCGTGGAGCAAATCGGTGATGTAGCCTGTCACACGGGCGAACGCAGTTGTTTCCATCGAGTCAATCGCCACGTTGCCGCGCCGCCTGCCGATACGCTGTCGCAGGTGTATGACGTGGTTTGCGATCGCCGCGATCATCCCACCGACAGTTCTTATACCTGCAAACTGTTAGCAGGGGGCGATAACAAAATTCTCAAAAAAATTGGGGAAGAGTCGGCAGAAGTCGTGATGGCGTTTAAGGACGATTCCCTTGGCGCGGGGGATCCCACCACGAAAGCGGCGATCGCGGGAGAAGTTGCCGACCTGTTCTATCACACCCTGGTTGCCCTCGCCCATCACCAGGTGGACATTCGAGATGTCTATCGCAAATTGCAGGAACGCCGTTAAGGTCTACTTCACCAATTGGCGAATCACCTCAATCTCGATACCGGTTTCTTGGGCAATCTGTTCCACGGTCATCCCAGCATTCAGCAATAAGGGCACTGTCACCGCCAGGATTTCAGTTTTGCCCTCGGCTTTGCCCTCGGCTTTGCCCTCGGCTTTGCCCTCGGCTTTGCCCTCAGCCTTGGCTTCTTGATAAATGCGGCTGGCTTCCAGGTTTAGTCCTAACATGGCACTGACCTCATCTCGACTCAAGTTGGCAAATTTGTAAACAGCGATCGTGGCAATTAAGTCTATTATCTCGTTTCTGGTGGCGGCTGGAGTCGCCTCCTGGGTGGTGCGTTGGATTAGTTGTCGGGCTTGGGCGGCGGCAGTTTCAGGTGGGGCGATCGTGAGTTGCATGAGACTAATCCCCAGCGGCTGTTGGGCCGGATCGCCCAATTCGTTTAAGTAAATGCGGTGTACCTGAGCGCTATTGAGCAAGGCGCGGTGCATTGTGGGATTAGTCGGTTCTCCACTGCGATCGCTGAAAATCACCACCCCTTGCCAGTCGTCGTACAGCGTTTGGTTGCGGTACAGATACAGTAGGGATTCTGAGAAGAAGCGATGGTAAAGCGCCTCATCCTTCTGAAATTGAATTTCGGCGAAAAAGACAATGCGAGAATCGCTATCTGCTGGCGGTAGAAACACTCCATCAATGCGAAAGTTCGGTTCTTTGATTTCAACCGACTCGAAGCGGTAGCGGTTCGCTTGCGCGGGTGGCTGTTCCACCAACTCAAACAGGAGCGCTGGAAATCGCTGAAAAATTTGATAGAAAATAGCGTCGCGTTTCACCAGACTGACTTAAGCCGTAAACGATCGCCCCAATCCCAACGCTGCCAACCGTTTACGGAAAGTAATAGAGCTTTTATCTCCGGCAATGTGCACCTCATCTGCCAGGTTAATCGGCAAATCTTCGGGCCATTGTTCTTCGACGATCGCCTGATCTTCGGCGAATACCTGATGGTTGAAGTCGAGGGTATCTTGCAGGGGGGCATCCTTGTCGAAGTTGCGACAAATCGGGACAAACAGCCGCGTTTTGCGGGCGGAGATGGGCGAGGCGGCATTCATCACATGCAGTTGACCATGCGGAAAGAAGACCGTCAATTTGGCGGTGAAGGGCAACCAGACCTCAAACAAGCGTCGCCAGAGAAAGTCTGGTGGAGCCAGATGTTTGCTGCCGTGGGCATAGTTACTCACGGTACTGACATAATCTGCCCGAAAGCCATGCGGCGTTTGCTCTACGGGATAATCGGGAACGTGGGGGTTATCTTGCTCCCCAAACGAGTTCGCATGAATAAAGGCAAAGTGGCTGACATCCAAAAAGCCTTCCACCTGCCGTCCAGCGGCTGCCTGTAACTCCACCATGTTGGGCAACACCTGGAGGTAATCAGGATCGTCCCATTCACTCATTTCGGGAAAGGGCACCGGGCCGTTATCGATTAACCGCGTCCACACCAGACCATATTTTTCCATCACCGGATAAGTCGTGAGTTTGAGCCGCCCCGGAATCGCCGCATTCGGTTCGGCAGGAATCGTGACACATTGCCCCGTTTGGTTATATTGCACCCCGTGATAAGGACAGACCAAACAATCCCCTGCAATCCAGCCCAAACTCAAAGGCGCACCCCGATGCAGACAGAGGTCTTTGGCCACCACGATCGCCCCGTTGCCCACGCGATACACCACCAACCGCTCATCTAATAACCGCGTGCCATAGGGCTTCTCAGTCGTGATCTCGTGCGAAAACGCGATCGGATACCAAAACGGCGCGAGGGCTTGCCAATCACTGGCGCTAAAGGTGCAATTACGCGGTAAAGAAACTGGTTTTGTGGCGACCATATCCGTTCTTCCTACATTCAGAGGCAATGCCTTTCAAAGTACAGGGAGTTAACTGCGAGTTTTGTGTCACGTTGCACAGAAGGTCGGAAACAGCCACTCCCAGCCTTCACCGTCCGTTCTCGTCCGCTCCCTCCCCCGCTCTCCTCCCCTTTCCCTTGCCCTCCCTCCCCCTCCCTCCTTCCCATTTCCTGCCGTTCAGCATTACAATTTCTGCGTTGTCACGATCGCTGCTATGAACACCCCGGTAACAGAGTCTTCCGCGACGAAAGGGTTTGATGTCCGCCGAGCGGGGATTAACCCGAATTTGTGGTACGTGGTGGCGCGATCGAGTGAAGTGCGCGATCGCCCGCTGGGAGTGACGCTCTGGCAGCAGGACATCGTGTTGTATCGCGACACTCAGGGGCAGATTCACGCCCTGGAAGATCGCTGTCCCCATCGCTTTGTAAAACTGAGCCGGGGCGCAGTCGTGGGCGATGAGTTGGAGTGTGCCTATCATGGCTGGCGGGTTGGCGCAGCCGGACAATGTACCTGTGTGCCTTATCTGGAGCCGAATCAGAAGTTACCCACGAGCACGATTCGGCGTTACCCCGTGCAGGAATTGGATGGCTTCATCTGGGTTTTCCCAGGGGATGTGAAGGCGCTAGAAACTCAGGCGATCGCGCCGATGGGTGTACCGGAGTGGGATCATCTCAACTACATTGCCTCCGTCACGGTGATTGATACCCAGGCGCATTTTTCTTACCTGATTGAAAACTTAATGGATATGTACCACGGGCATTTGCATCAGGACTTACAAGCCTGGGCTTCGGCGGAGTTGCAAGGCATTGAGGAAAGTCGCGATCGTGTGGATGTGCATTACCTGGCGCAAAGCTATTACCGAATTGACAAAATCTGGTCGGTGTCACAGTTGTTCTTCCCGGCCCTACGCCGCCTCCATCCGGAGCCGTTGGATGTCAGCTATGCCTACCCCAACTGGATTTCCCGCTTAGGAAACGATTTCAAAATCTATTGCCTCTTCTGTCCTGTGAGTGAAACGCATACCCGCGCCTATCTCCTGCACTTCACCTCATTAAACGCCTTCCATCGCCTGCATAAATTGCCCGTCCCCTTCCGCCGCTTCGTCAAAAACCGCATGTTCAACGCTGCCGAAAAACTCCTCATCGGACTCGTCGATCAAGACATCCCCATGATCGAAGACGAACAAAAAGCCTACCTGGAAAACCCCGATCGCCGTCCCCACGAACTGAATCGCGCTCTCGTGAGTGTGCAAAAACTGATTCGGATTCAGGCGGAAATGGGTAATGGGTAATGGGTAATGGGTAATGGGTAGTTGGAATTGGTTTGGGTTTGGAGTTTGAAGTTTGGGGTCGCTGATTCACACCCATGCCCCCCCTACCTATTACCCATGTCTCCCCTACCTATTACCCATTACCCACTCTCCATTACCTATTACCCATTACCAATTACCGCTTATCCACTAATTCAACTGCCCATTCACTGCCGTCCGAATTTCCGGCATCCGGATAGTTCTGCCGCCTTCGGTGCCGGGGCATTCGGTGTTGACGCGATCGCGGTGGCCTAAAATCAGGGGTAAATTGCGGGTGCCAAAATCGGCGGTGGGGGTGGGGACGGGGGTAACTGTGTTTTTAATGCCGTAGCGCCGACAGAGGACGGTACAGAGGGCGACGGCGGCATCAAACTGCTTTTGGTTAATGGTGGCAGCGGAGTAGATGCCATCAAAGGCAATGCCGAGTCCGTCGTTGACGAGATCATGGGCACCCCGCTTCAGTTCGGAGCGAGCCGAGAACACTCGCCCACTTTGCATAATGATGAAGTGGTAGCCAATGTCTGACCAACCGTTGCCATTCACATGACTGTTCCAGATTAATCGCATCCGGGCTGCATCTTGGGCTTGGGTGGAACTGGCACCGGGGGAACTGGCTAAAGCGGTGTGATGCAGGGTAATCCGGCGGGGGGTCAAATTGGGCAGACTGGCGGGAGTTGGTTCACTCGTCCAACTACTGCGAGCCAAAATTTGGAAGCTGTTTGGGGGTGCCGCCTGGACTTCAATAATGGTCTGGGCGCGATCTTGTTCGGAGCCGATAATTTCAATCAGGCGATTGCCGGGTTGCCGAAACAGGGTGTTGGCCTGCCACTTACCCCCCTGCACGCGCGGTCGGGCTAGCTCCTGGGTTTGATCCGCCCGCAGAATCAGTTGATCGCCATCCTGATAATTTTCAGCATTGCCTTCTAAGGTAATCACGGTTTCCTCGCGCACTTGTCGGGGGGGATTCACGAAACTGACGCGGGGGCGGGGCGGCGTGACTGCAACCACATCAATTTCAGCCGCGGCACTTTGCGATCCATCCAGGGTGCGAATCTCAATCACGCGGCGACCAGGTTGGTTGAAGCCGACGGTCGATCGCCAGCGGCCATTCAACACGGGCGGGCGGGCTAACTCAAACTGGCGATCGCTCCGTAATTGAAGAATCGTGCCGTCTGGGTAATTCTCGGCATCGCCTTCAATCGTGGTGGATTGCAACACCGGGAGGCGGGCGGGAATTTGGGTAATCCGCAGCCGTTGGGCTTGGGGCAATGAGGTGACGACGGGAATCACAATTTCGGTACTGTCTCCGGCCACTTCAATCCGCAGCCGACGATTCCCGGCGGCAGTGAAGAGAAAATCAACTTGCCAGGTGCCATTGTTCCGGACTTCGGGGCCAGTTGTGCGGAAGGTGCCATCGACGATCAGGGTCAGGGTCATCCCGGCACTACTGACGGAAGCCACGCCCAAAATCGAAAAGCGTTGATTGATCAAGACTGGGCTGGTTGGCGCTTGCGTAATTTGAAGCATGAAAAGTTCTCCCAAACAATAGGCACCCTGGAGAGTTATACACCTACTCCGCGATCGCTAACCAGATTTCGCGGCAAGAATTTATCGAAATGACTCAAAGCGCCAAGCGATCGCCTGTGGATACAATGGAGGTTAACGTTTGGACGGGGAGAAAGGGCATGGCAGGTCACCTCTTGCTGGTAGACGATGAGCCGGGTTTGCGCGAAGCAGTTCAGGCGTATCTGGAAGATAGTGGCTTTGCGGTGGATGTCGCCAGTAATGCGCGTGAAGGTTTGGATCTGGCGCGGCAAAAATTGCCCGATCTGGTGATTACAGACATCATGATGCCCCAGGTGGACGGCTATCAGTTTTTGCAGCAATTGCGCGAAGATCCTCAGTTCAAAGCCTTGCCCGTGATCTTTCTGACCGCTCGTGGCATGACCTCCGATCGCATTCAGGGCTATAACGCTGGCTGTGATGCCTACCTGTCGAAACCCTTTGATCCGGATGAACTGGTGGCGATCGTGACCAATTTATTAGGCAAGCAGACCGCCAGCCGCACCGGGGATGATGAAGTCCACAACATTGCCGATCTAGCCCGCCAAATTGCCGACATCAAATCGATGTTGAGTCAGCGGGGCGGCGGCGGTGGGATGCAGACCAACGCGAATGCCATCAAACTCGATCTCACCCCCCGCGAACAGAGTGTGTTGGATCTCGTTGTAGACGGTCTGATGAACAAAGAAATCGCCCGTCGCCTGGAAACCAGCGTCCGCAACGTCGAAAAATACGTCAGCCGCCTCTTCGTCAAAACGGGCACCAACAGCCGGACGGAATTGGTGCGCTTTGCGCTGGAAAATGCGTTGACGAAAGGGACGCAGATGGGGGAATAGGGAGGGGAAGGACGGTGAAGGGAGGGAAAGGAAGGTAGAAGGAAAAGATATCGTAGAGACGTGCCGCTGGCACGTCTCCCTCGGAGGTCACGCGCACACCCAATATCCTCATTGCCATCGGCGATCGCTCCTCCCTTCTTCTTCCTCTCCCCGAATCTCCGAGGAGACGCACCAACGGCGCGTCTCTACGCATGTATCTTTTTTATCCTCCCTTCCTCTTCCTTCCTCAAATCTCGTGGGAGACGTGCCAGCGGCGCCTCTCTACGAATGTCTCCTTGTTTTTCCTTCCTCTCCCTTCCTCTCCCTCCCTTTTCCTTCCTAGCTCCCTACTTCCGCCTTTGGCTTCAACACCTTCGACAGCACCACATAGAGCACTGCCGCCGCAATGATGCCGTTGATTGGTTTGATGCCTGAGGAGTAATAGGCGATCGCGGAGGCAATGACATAGGCACCGATGCCAGCCCAGTTGAAGGCGGGTTGCTGTTCATCCAAGGACGGGAATTGGCTGCGGCGGTAGAACCAGTAATCGGCCATGATGACACCGCCAATGGGGGGAATGAAGGTGCCTAGCAGAATCAGGAAGTTAATAAATTGCGCACTCTGGTAAATGCCGCCCCAGGTCATAAAGAGAGCGATGGTCGCGCCTAGCAAGACAAAGAAGGTGCGTTTGTGAGAGCGGAACATATGACAGAAGGCGATCGAGAAGGCATAGATGGTGTTGTCCTGGGTACTCCACATATTTAAGAACAACAAAATGAAGCCGGGAATCAGCAATCCTTGCTTCGCCATCACGGACACCATGTCAAAGTCCTGATAGACCAGGGCACAGAAGGCACCGCCAAAGACGACAAACCCATTGGCGATAAAAAAGGCGGCGAGGGTGGCCCAGGTTGCGGTTTTGGGTGAGTCTGAGAAGCGGCTCCAGTTGGTGGCCTGAGTGCCACCGGAAATGAAGGTGCCGACGATGATGGTGAGGGCGGCTCCGATGCTCATTTCCGTAGTGGGTTGGATGGCGATCGCGCCGGAGATGCCGCCCGCTGTATTGAAGGCAATCGTCAAACTCCAGAGCATCAAAATGATGATCGCAGGCACGGCAATCCGGCTATACCAGTCCATTGCTCGATAGCCGATGTACGCGGTGATGCAAAAGACATAGGTGAAAAATAAGGCGATCAACCAGTTCCAGGAAGTCGGGACGCCTGCCAGTTTGTTCAGAAGTTCGGCAATCAAGCCGGAACCCCAGGCATACCAGCCGATTTGGGTGAATCCCAGGATGAAGTCAACCCAGCGCGATCCCACCCTGCCAAAGCTAAACCGCGCCATCAGGACGGTAGACAACCCAGTTTTGCAGGCGATATAACCCAGTGCCGCCGCGTAGCCGCCCAAGATCAAGTTACCGACAATGAGCAGTACTAACAAATCGGGGAATAGACGGAAGGCAGGACCGACCAAGCCCCCAGCGAAGAAGGTGCCGGAATATAGGGTAAATCCCA
This sequence comes from Cyanobacteriota bacterium, assembly GCA_027482985.1. Taxonomy (GTDB): domain Bacteria; phylum Cyanobacteriota; class Cyanobacteriia; order Leptolyngbyales; family Leptolyngbyaceae; genus JSC-12. Next base: position 2,839 of record JAIXVO010000555.1, on the reverse strand, counting down.
GCAGCATAAAGGCCATCGACAGGAGCGATCGCCGCGAGTCGGCGGGTACAGCAGTCAGGGGATAATCTTCCTGCGCCTGCACATTGATGGAATTGACGAGTTGCGGATCATCGGTAAGGCTCATGAGGTAACGCTGCACTCCCTAGAACTAACGTGGATGGTGCCGATTATTGAGCAAAGTTAACTGAGTTGTAGTAATCCAGACAACGATTTGCGGCATGGTTGCGATAGCCTAGCGGCATTGATCCGACAAGAGAAGGGCAACCAGACTGAGAGGATTGCATTATCATGCTAAGTAAGGTTGCGCAATGTCATCGCTGGCAGCAACCCGACTAAGATTGAAAGCGACATTAAGTTTTATTGGTTGAAGAGTTATTTTGGGTGTGATTTCCCCGACGGCATCTGGGCTAGACCTGGATCAATTGTTTCCGTTTCCGCTGGATGAGTTTCAAAAACAGGCGATCGCTGCCCTGGAAACTGGTCACTCGGTGGTTGTGTGTGCCCCCACTGGCTCTGGGAAAACCCTGGTGGGAGAATACGCGATTCATCGAGCTTTGGTGCGAGATCGCCGCGTGTTTTACACCACGCCGTTGAAGGCACTTTCTAATCAGAAATTGCGGGACTTCCGGGAACAGTTTGGAGCCGATCAGGTGGGACTGTTGACGGGCGATGTGTCGATTAACCGGGACGCGCCCATCCTGGTGATGACCACCGAGATTTTCCGCAATATGCTCTATGGCACGCCCATCGGCGAAGTGGGCACTTCCATGGTGGGGGTAGAAGCCGTGGTACTGGATGAATGCCACTACATGAATGATCGCCAGCGCGGTACGGTTTGGGAAGAATCAATTATTTACTGTCCGACGGACGTGCAACTGGTGGCGCTGTCTGCCACGGTGGACAACAGCGACCAGCTGACAGACTGGATTCATCGAGTCCATGGCCCCACGGAGTTGATCAATTCCGACTTTCGTCCGGTGCCGCTCCAGTTCCACTACTGCACGCCGAAAGGACTGTTCCCGCTGCTGGATGATAGCAAAAAGCGGATCAATCCTCGGCTGAAACCCAAAGGGGGGCAAGCTGGACGGCAGGGCAAGAAATCCCCTCGGCAGGAAAGTCCTAGCCTCACCTATATTGTGAGTCAGCTCCAGCAGCGGGATATGCTGCCCGCGATTTATTTCATCTTTAGTCGGCGCGGTTGTGACCAGGCGGTGGCGAATACCAGTCAAATGTCGCTGGTGAGTGAAGCGGAAGCCCAAAGCTTGAAGGCACAGATTGATGGCTTTCTAGAGCGCAACCCGGAAGCGGGGCGATCGGGACAAATTGAGCCGCTGTATCGCGGGATTGCCGCTCACCACGCCGGGATTTTGCCCGCCTGGAAGGGATTGGTGGAAGAACTATTTCAGCAAGGGCTGATCAAAGTCGTGTTTGCGACGGAAACCCTGGCGGCGGGGATCAATATGCCAGCCCGGACGACGGTCATTTCCAGCCTCTCGAAGCGAACCGACTTAGGGCATCGGCTGTTGAATGCCTCCGAATTTCTGCAAATGGCGGGTCGGGCGGGACGACGCGGGATGGATGTGTTGGGCCATGTGGTGACGGTGCAAACCCCCTTTGAAGGGTCACGGGAAGCCGCTTATCTGGCGACCGCCAACCCCGATCCGCTGGTCAGCCAGTTTACGCCTAGCTATGGCATGGTGTTGAACCTGTTGCAGACGCACACTCTGGAGGAAGCCAAAGACCTGATTGAACGCAGTTTTGGGCAATACCTCTCGACGCTTTATCTCCGTCCGCAGCAAGACGCGATCGCCCATCTGGAAGCGGAATATGCCCAACTCGAAGCCCAAATTGGCACGGTCGATTGGGATGCGCTGGCAGAGTATGACAAACTCCAGCAGCGGTTGAAGGAAGAACGTCGCCTGCTGAAAATTTTGCATACTCAGGCGGAAGATGTGCGGGTGCAGGATATGGCGATCGCCCTCACCTTTGCCGTCGCGGGTACGATTCTCACCCTCAAAAGTCCCCAGGCCGCGAACCCGGAAGACCAGTTGGCCGCAGTGCTGGTGACGAAAACGGCAGGCGCAGGGCAATATCCTTATCTGGTGTGTCTGGGTAAAGACAACCGCTGGCATGTGGTGATGGTGACGGATGTGGTCGATTTGCGGGGCGACATTCCCCGGATGACCGCAGTGGACAACATTTCGCCGCCGCCGGAGATGCCCTTGAAGCCGGGACAGTCGCGCAAAGGCAACGAGGACACAAACGCGATCGCCCAGCGCATTCCCCCCGCTCCCCCGCTGGAAACGGCAGCTCCCGAAGTGCATACCCAACTGCAACGGCTGCAGGCGGTGGAAGCCGAGTTGCACAGCCATCCGGTGCATCAATGGGGCAATCGGGGCACCATTCTCAAACGTCAGAAACGCATGCAGGCGATTCAAGAAGAACTCCGCGATCGCCGGGACAAACTCGATCGCCAATCCCACCGCTATTTGGAAGCGTTCCTGGATTTGATTGACATCCTGCAACATTTTGGCGGATTGGATGGACTGCGACCCACCGTGTTAGGTCAAATTACCGCTGCCATTCGCGGCGATAACGAACTGTGGCTGGGCTTGGCGCTGGCTTCTCGCGAACTGGATGATCTGGAGCCACAGGCTTTTGCCGCTGCCTGTGCCGCTCTGGTGACGGAGGTTTCCCGCCCCGATAGCTGGACCCGGTACGATCTGCCTCCTGCGGTTGAATCAGCCCTGGGCGGCTTGCGGAGCTTACGCCATAGCTTGTTCAAACAACAGCGCCGTTATCAAGTCGTGTTACCGATCTGGCTGGAATACGATTTTGT
>JAIXVO010000549.1 GCA_027482985.1 Cyanobacteriota bacterium | reverse complement strand
CCGCAGCACAGCTTATACAATAACGGCAAATCCAGGCATCCCTGGATGATTGGAAGCAGGTTCGCGGCTGTCCAGCTAGTTCTAGTCTGGCGATCGCTGCCCTTCCTCCACGTTCTGCCGGGACTCGCTGAAGCCATGACACCAAGGGCCATCGCCAAATTTCGTCCACAGGTTACCTCCCCCGCCTCACCCCCCGATCAACCGCTGACCAACCCCAGTCCGCCGCGCACAACGGTGGTCGATCCGGTGCCCCCCGCGATCACAACCCCGCCGGAAACCGCGATCGCAGCCGAGTTGCAGCCGGAGGAATTGCTGGCGGAACCTGATGCAAGCGATCTTGAGGCGGCGGCAGCGGTGACAGAGACCCACCCGCAGCAGACCTTCTGGCAGCATTGTCGGCAACAAATGGGGCGGGGTGCGAAGGTGATCGGGGCCCCGTTGATCTGGTTAGGGGTCGCGGCTTTTTGTGGCGGCACTGGATATGCAGCATTTCAATGGTTATCGACGATCCCGCCGTTTCCAGAGTGCGATCGCCTGTGGTTCTTTTCCCTGGAATCAGACAAACTCTTTTGCGCCGAGCAAGCCGTCCGCTCCGGCGATCCCACTGCCCTGCAAGCTGGGATCAAGTTAACGGGGCAATGGGGCCACAATCATTACCTGTATCCTAAAGCCGCGAGACTGTATCAGGAATGGTCAAAGCAACTGCTGGAGCAGGCCAAGCAGAAAGCGCTGAATGATGATTTGGCAGGGGCGATCGCGCTGGCTGGGGCAATTCCGCCCACCAATCCAGTGTACCGAGACGCGAAGAATGCCATTTTGGAGTGGGAAAAGCTGAGCGATCGCGATCAACTGTTAACCAACCAGGTGGAAGCGGCGCTCAAAGTCCAGGACTGGAAACGGGCGGAAGCCGAATTACAACCCCCCGCGACCACCATGAGCGCCTATCAGCAACAACAGTTGAATCGACTCCGGGCCCGCCTGCTCACCGAACGGATGGCATTTAACCAACTCCAGCAAATTCAAGCCCTCGTCAAGGCGCAACCCGGCAATGTCGAAACCCTCGGTCGCGCCATTCAATTAGCCACCCACGTTAACCCCGCCAGTTATCTGCGTGAGGCCGCCCAGCGAGATCGCCAACAGTGGACGGAAGCCCTCATGGCGATCGCCAGAACCCGCCTGAACAGCGGCGACTTCCCAGGGGCGATCGCGGTGGCCCGCTGGCTCCCTGCCGAAGTGCCCGTGACCACGGAGGTTCAAGATTTGGTGTGGGTGAGTCGCGCCCAGCAAGCCCCGCCCCCCTCTGGCCAAATCGTGACCGCCCCCCATTGGTGGCAACAACTCACCACCCTGGCAGCCCTCCACCAGATTCAACCCGCCAGCCCTGTGTACGACTTTGCCCAGGCTCCGCGATCGCAGGTCGAACAACAGGTGCAAGATATTACCCAATTGAGTCTGGCGCAGCTGGTGGCTCAATTGCCCTACGTTCCCACCTTGCAAGCGGCAATCGGCATGGCGCAAGGCATTCCGCTCGGACGACCGCATCGTGTGGAAGCGCAAACCTTGATTGCCGAGTGGCAGCAAGATGTGCAACGGGTAGAGGATTTTCCCATCCTCCTGCATGCCCGCCAACTCGCCGCCCCTGGCAAGATCAAAAATCTTCAGGCCGCGATCGCATTCGCCAGCCAAATTCCCCTCGGACGGGCCCTCCGACCCACTGCCCAGGCGGCGATTTTCGACTGGCGGCAACACATTCAAACCATCGAAGATCAACCAACCCTGACCCAAGCCAGACAATTAGCCAAACAAAATCAACTGCCTGAGGCCATCCAGACTGCCAGCCAGATTGCGCCCGGTCGGGCCCTTTACGAAGAAGCCCAAATCGCCATTCGCACCTGGACAGAGACCTTACAAACCGCCGCCGATCGCCCCCTCCTGGAAGAAGCCAAAACGCTGGCGACTCAAGGCAATCTCGGAGCCGCGATCGATGTCGCTTACCAAATCGCGCCCGGTCGTGCCCTCTACGACGAAGCCCAAGCCGCGATCGCCCAATGGCAAACCCAGGCGGCAGCCACTCGTCGCCGCCGGACTCGCGATGCCATCGATCCAGCCGCCGGACAGCGGGATCAGGCCCAACCTATGGGCGATCGCCCCAGTTGGCGCTAAGTGAGCGAGGAGTCAGAAGTCAGGAGCGCCAACCCGGAGACACTCCAGACTCGTAGAGACGTACCGCTGGTACGTCTTCAACTTTGGCAGCAGGCAGACAGCACAACGGGAATGGATGGGGTCATGCTGCCAGGTCAGCGGCCAAATCAGGCGGGAATAATTCAGATTAGAGAGAAAACTCTAGAGGAACTCTCCCTAAAAGTTGCCCAGAGGCGGTAGACCTATGCTAGTGTTTCCGTAAGGCTTATTTTCGGCTGTGTAATTCGTCTTCCAACGTTTCTCCGAAACTAAACGCTGCACTTCTGTTTTTGGAGAATTTCTATGTCAATTTATGTCGGTAACCTGTCCTACGATGTGACATCCGATGACCTGACCGCAACTTTTGCTGAATATGGCACGGTCAAGCGGGTGCAGGTTCCCACAGATCGGGAAACAGGTCGCCCGCGTGGATTCGCCTTTGTGGAAATGGGCACTGAGGCAGAAGAGGATGCCGCCATTGAAGCTCTAGATGGAGCTGAATGGATGGGGCGTGACCTAAAAGTGAATAAAGCCAGACCGCGGGAAGACCGAGGTTCTTCCGGCGGTAACTTTGGCAATCGGGGTGGCTCTCGCCGTTATTAGGTCGCGATCGCAACTGAACCGCGATTTCTGGGATTGCCTGATGCTCTTCTAAGGGGGTCAGGCAATCAGGGGTGCAAAGGAATGATCGAATCGCGATCGCAAATTGTCTTCAACGATTGTTGCTAAAACGCGCTAGACTCACAACAAGACCAGCATTTTTTCTGAGGCACTCCATCGCCGATTCGTTTTATAGGTAAATGAGTGTTTGAGCAGGGTTGCCAGTCGCACAAAAGTTTTGGAAAACGGAAGAGCGATTCCCCACCCTGCGAAGAAGTCGTAAAAGACTAACTAATGATTTAATTACAGAGGCTCATCTAAATGCTAGGAAATCCATTATCTTCAATGGGTAGAATGGAAACCAAAGAGCTGCACAGCCGTTACATGGCAGGGCAACGGGACTTTAGCAATTTGAATTTGATGGCAGTCAATCTCCGGAACTTAAATTTGCGGGGCATTAACTTGAGTGGCGCGAATTTAGCGAAGGCCAACCTGACTCGCACCAATCTCAGCCACGCTAATCTTTCTAACGCGGTTCTGACGGGTGCTAAGTTAGCCGAAACTAATTTAGTCAACGCCAATCTATCCAACGTTAATTTAACCGCGACTGATTTACAGCATGTTGATCTCAGTCAGGCGCACCTGAAAGGTGCCACCCTACCTGAAGGAACTGCTGCGATCGCTCTCAGCGCAGTCAAAACTGTGCACCCTTAAAAGAACCGTTTGCACACAGCACCTAACGCCGCCCCCGTGCCAGCCATAATTCCCATTAAGCCCCCCTCGATCGCACTCATTGTCGGAGTTTTCCGGACACACTGCATCGAGGGGTTTTCGGTTTGATGACACTTGACGCTTTCAGCCCAGGCTGTACTGCTATTTAAAATTGCGCCAGCTATGGCGCAAAATACCACCAAGAAGACCAATCGCTGGTCTTTAGAAGCATGATTTTTAGGACTAGGAGCTTTTTGCATGAGAAGGATTAAAGAATCTATCTCAAGTAGGATACCCTTTTTGATGCATTTGTGCTCATTCACATTCACTTGATCTAAAGCAAATCTACTACAAGCCTTGGATTAGTCTCTTGCGAATGCAAACATCGGATTTTAACATTGCCCCTATCATGCGATAGACGCTCCCACTAGGCTAACCCTCTACTGTGAAGAAGATTTCGTTCTTCCACAAGTTTGCCTGACTCCGCATGAATTTAGAATCCTCCCACTCACCGGAACTGGAACAGATTGCTTATCCTGCCAGTTTTCCGCAAGTCACCCAACAGCCTTCTGAACAGGTGATCCTGACCACGCTTGACGACCTTTACAACTGGGCGCGGTTATCCAGTCTGTGGCCGTTGTTATACGGCACCGCTTGCTGTTTCATTGAATTTGCGGGCTTAATTGGGGCGCGGTTTGACTTTGATCGCTTCGGTCTGAT
>JAIXVO010000118.1 GCA_027482985.1 Cyanobacteriota bacterium | reverse complement strand
TATTTCGGGCGCATGGCTATCCGTCTTTGGTCAAAGCGATTGACCTGCTCAGCCATGATTTTGACCGATTGCTGCCCATGCTGGGAATTTTCCCTCCTTAACATGAATCAGCCCTGCCCCGAATTCGGGGGGTTTGGGGGGCTGCCACCCAAGCCAGGATTCTGGTTTTGACCCCAGACTCGCGCGACTACCAGACTAGCGCTAACGAAACAGCACCATATTCGAGGCAGAAGCTAGTTGAACGTCGATCAACTAGTTTCGCCATTTGTCATGAAGGCTGCGATTCGGGCGGGCAAGATGCCACCCCACAGAGTGAAGTGATGCTGCGGTTGCTAGTGGGTCGAGGCACCAACCAGTTGCCGATCCTCGATCGCTTGCCGTTGCCGCTTCAGCTCACGCAACTGCTGGAGCAACAACTCAGCTTCTTCGTGAAGATGCAAATACTTTTCCTGCTGGTCTGCCTTCATCGCCTGGATCAGACGTTGTTGGCGCACGACTTCCGGCGACAACTCGGAAACCGCAGCAGAGACGGGAGAAAGGGGTTTTGAAAGACTTTCGGTTGTTAACATCGTCACGTTTTAGTAATTTGTACTCACTAACACCACTCGAATCATCTTAACCCGAACTTTACAAAAAGATAGCATCCCATCGTTGAGGATTTGTAACGGTTCTGTTGTTTAACTCCATACAAAACCTCAAGACCACGATGGAATCAGGGTAAACTAAGAGTTCAAGTTAACCTTATCGCGATCGCACCCTTATCTACAGTGACCCTGAGTTTGTTCCCAAGTTCCCAGACCCCCACTGCGCGCCCGGCTGCTGCTCCATCCGGTTGGCGCGGCCTGATTGAAGAATATCGGCAGTTCTTACCCGTCACCGATGCCACTCCCGTCGTCACGCTGCGGGAAGGCAATACACCCCTGATCCCAGTCCCCAGCATTGCCGCTGAAATTGGCAAGCAGGTGCAAGTCTTTGTCAAATACGACGGCCTCAACCCCACCGGCAGCTTCAAAGACCGGGGGATGACGATGGCCATCACCAAAGCCAAAGAAGCAGGCGCCAAAGCGGTAATTTGTGCCAGTACGGGCAATACCTCCGCCGCTGCCGCTGCCTATGCCCGGCGGGGTGGCATGCGGGCGTTTGTGTTGATCCCGGATGGCTATGTGGCGTTGGGAAAACTGGCGCAAGCTTTGGTTTATGGGGCGGAAGTGCTGGCGATCGAAGGGAACTTTGACCAGGCTCTCAAAATTGTGCGCGAGATGGCGGAGACCTATCCCGTGACGCTGGTTAACTCGGTCAATCCCTACCGTCTGGAAGGTCAGAAGACAGCAGCCTTTGAAGTCGTGGATGTGTTGGGCGATGCTCCCGATTGGCTCTGCATTCCCGTAGGCAACGCGGGTAACATTAGCGCTTACTGGATGGGCTTTTGTGAATATCATCAACATCAACGCTGTCAGAAGTTACCCCGGATGATGGGCTTCCAGGCGGCGGGGGCGGCACCGCTGATTTCAGGGCACGCAGTCGAACATCCTGAGACCTTGGCGACGGCGATTCGGATTGGCAATCCGGCGAACTGGGAACGGGCGATCGCGGTCAAAGATGCCAGCCAGGGCGCTTTCAACCCGGTGACGGACGATGAAATCATTGCCGCCTATCGGATGTTGGCCTCGCAAGAAGGAATTTTCTGTGAGCCAGCCAGCGCCGCCTCAGTGGCGGGTTTGCTCAAGGTCAAAGACCAGGTGCCAGCCGGAGCCACCGTAGTTTGTGTGCTGACGGGCAACGGTTTGAAAGATCCCGATGCGGCTATCAAGCACAGCGAAAATCCGCTGAAGCAAGGCATTCAACCCCACCTGGAAGCCGTTGCGAAAGCGATGGGTTTTTAGTCACATTCATGTTTTTCTCTAAAGACACTCAATTAGAAGCCTTGGGCGATCGCGTGTTAGCGGCAACGTGGGCAGCTTTTCCCGCCTTAGCTCGAAATCAACTGGCGTTGACCTGGTTGGTGTACGACTCGCCTGCGCCGATCAACATTGGGGGCGCGTTGAGTGCGGCGGAGTTCTGGCAATATGTGCCGCGCGGCTTCAGCTATCGGGGCGTGGAACTGATGTATCCCGCCAGCGTCGTCAAGTTGTTTTACCTGGTGGCGATGCAGGATTGGTTGGAGCGGGGCATGGTGCAACCTTCGACCGAACTCGATCGCGCCCAACGGGACATGATTGTGGATTCGAGTAATGACGCGACGGGCTTAGTCGTGGATACCCTCACAGGTACTACCAGCGGCCCCGAACTGGCACCCGCCCCCTTTGCCACCTGGCAACAGCAGCGCTTCATCGTCAATCGATATTTTGAAGCCTTTGGCTGGGAAGAACTGCAAACCATTAATGTCTGCCAAAAAACTTGGTGTGATGGGCCCTATGGGCGAGAACGCGCCTTTTATGGGGAACACATGGAAAACCGCAATCGGCTAACGACGAATGCGACTGCTCGATTGCTCCATAGCATTATCGGCGGAGTGGCAGTCTCAAGGGCGCGATCGCAGACAATGATGCAGTTACTCCGGCGATCGCTCAACCCTCACACCTTAATGGCAGACCCGGAAAATCAGGTGACGGGCTTTCTGGGGGCAGGCTTACCCCTGGATGCCCAACTCTGGTCAAAAGCGGGACTGATGAGCCGGGTGCGCCATGATGCCGCCTACGTTGAGTTAGCCGAAGGTGGGCGGTACCTGCTGGTCGTGTTTACAGAAGGCACTGACGCGGCGAAAAACGAATCGCTGCTGCCATTTATCTCGCAGCAAGTGGTAGAAGCGGTGCGATCGCTGGCTACTGCTGCCTGAGTTTCGTCAGATTGGATGGCGACCCCCTCCAATATCTCTAT
>JAIXVO010000505.1 GCA_027482985.1 Cyanobacteriota bacterium | reverse complement strand
TATGCGATGGCGGAACTAGAAGAGGGTGATATTTCCGCGCAACTGAATGATTACGAAGAACTCAAGCGGTTATGTGCCCAAATTAAGCGCGATCGCAATCCTTCTGTGATTGTCTGGATTGGCACCTGCACCACCGAAATCATCAAGATGGATTTGGAAGGGTTGGCTCCCAAGCTGGAGTCAGAAATTGGGATTCCGATTGTGGTGGCGCGGGCGAATGGGTTGGATTATGCCTTCACGCAGGGCGAAGATACGGTGCTGGCGGCAATGGTGCAGCGGTGTCCCGAAAAAGCGCCGGAAACCGATAAGGGTGATCAAAGCGCGATCGCCAAACTGCTCAACTTTGGTCGCAAGCAAGAGGAAGTCAAAGCCTCCGAAGCGGCTTATGTGGATCATCCGCCCCTCGTCCTATTTGGGTCGTTGCCCGATCCGGTGATTACCCAACTCACCCTGGAACTCAAGAAGCAAGGGATTAAAGTTTCCGGGTGGTTGCCGACCAAGCGCTACACCGAGTTGCCCGTGGTTGAAGAAGGCTACTATGTGGCGGGTGTGAATCCGTTTCTATCCCGGACTGCTTCTACCTTTATGCGGCGGCGTAAGTGTAAATTGATTGGGGCACCCTTCCCGATTGGACCCGATGGCACTCGCGCCTGGATTGAAAAAATTTGTTCCGTGTTTGGGATTGAACCGCAAGGACTGGACGAACGGGAAGCCCAAATTTGGCAAAACCTGGAAGACTATATCCAGATTATTCGGGGCAAATCCGTGTTCTTCATGGGCGACAACCTGCTGGAGATCTCCCTGGCGCGGTTTCTGATTCGCTGTGGCATGACCTGCCCCGAAATCGGCATTCCCTATATGGATAAACGCTATCAAGCCGCAGAACTGGCACTCCTGGAAAAAACCTGTCACGAGATGGGCGTACCGACTCCCAAAATTGTCGAGAAGCCGGATAACTACAACCAGTTGCAACGGATTCAAGCCCTCCAGCCGGATCTGGTGATTACGGGCATGGCACACGCCAATCCCTTAGAGGCTCGCGGCATCAATACCAAGTGGTCGGTAGAATTTACCTTCGCCCAAATCCACGGTTTCACCAATGCCCGCGACATTCTGGAATTGGTGACGCGTCCCCTGCGCCGCAACGATTCGTTGAAGAATCTGGGTTGGGATAAGTTGGTGAAAGACGCGTAATCACCCTGGCGGTTTGCGACCAAACACAAAAAACGTCGAGATGTCATTCCAGATCCCCTGATCCGTCAGGCGATCGCGCAGTTCTGCCTGGAATTGTCGTTGCGCCTGTGCCAGTTGTTGAGCAGATAATTGGCGCAGGGGTTGAAACAGCGGGTTGAGGGAATCGGGTTGCCAGCCTTGTTCGGCTTGGGCCAGGGAAATGTAGCTGCCCCATTGTTCCGCCGCGATCATGACATCAACGAAGCCCGCCGTTTGCAGGAGCGATCGACAGGCGGCAGCAGTGTCCGTCGCCTGATTGAAGCCTAACTCGATGCCATATTGACGCGCCACCTGTTGCATCACTTGACTGGTGACAAACGCACTGGCGGCAAAGCCATGAAACCCGACGAGACCGTTGGGTTTCAGCGTGTCATACCAGCGCTTTAAATTACCGGGTAGATCGGAAAGATAAATCAGGGCGGAGGAACACAGAACGCAATCAAAGCAATCCTCCGGCAGATTCAGGGTTTCGACATCTTGCAGGTAAAGCGAGATGTTGAACAGTTGCAGTCGTTCAATTTTTGCCTTGGCTTGCCGTAGCATCCCTTCTGCCAGATCCACCCCCACGACCCAGCCATCGGGTGCCACCTGTTGCGCTGCCGCGATCGCCACCAGTCCCGTCCCCGTCGCAATATCCAGGACTTTGTGACCTGGTTGCAGTTGGGCATAGTCCAGCAATCGTGCCGCCAAGCGGGGATGAAAATCACTCTCTTCGTCGTAGTGCGATCGCTGGTTAAAAAAAGCTGCGAGTTGCTGTTTGAAAGCGCTGGTAGACGATCCAGAAGTCATCAATCCCCCCTCTGGCTGAATGAAGCAAAGATGATTAAGAATACCAAGGCGACGTGTTAACTTATGTGAAGAGTCAATGGGTTATCCAATGGTGTTCAAGTCGCTCCTGAGTTTGTTATTAACAATTTGTTTGACGGTAGCAATGCCGCTGTTACCAAGCCACGCCACCCCTCTAGGTGGCCCACTCCCTGCTTTAGAACAACCTGCTCCCGCCTTCACGCTGCCCACGAATACGGGCGATGGCGCCATTTCTTTGGCCGATTTTCGCGGGCAATGGGTGGTCGCCTACTTCTATCCCCAGGATTTTACGCCGGGTTGTACCCTGGAAGCCCGACGGTTTCAGGTGGATTTGCCGAAATACCAGGCACGGCAGGCGCAAGTAGTGGGCATCAGTGTGGATGATGTGGATTCCCATGCCGAATTTTGTGATTCGGAAGGACTGAAGTTTCCCTTACTCGCTGATACTGATGGCAGCGTCAGTAAAGCTTATGGTGCCTGGTTAGCGCCCCTCTCCTTACGCCATACCTATATCATTGACCCCAATGGGAACTTAAAAGCCATCTTTACGGGTGTCCGTCCTGCCATCCACAGCACCGAAGTGCTTGCCAAACTGGATGAATTACAGGCTAAGGGGTAGTCTCCATCGAAATGGCAACTGCCCCACACCAAATTGATGTAGGAACGAATAACCATTGCTGGGTTCAACTTAAGCTAAAGCTTTGGCTATGGACGGCTTTTAGCCTGACCTTAGATCCTCACTGTTCATACCAATCCAGAGTTACCTTAGAACACATTGGTCTGGCTGTAGCGCCAGTCTCTGAGTAGAACCAAGGTTCTGGGCTTGGGTGGCAGCCCCCCAAAC
>JAIXVO010000223.1 GCA_027482985.1 Cyanobacteriota bacterium | reverse complement strand
GCTCACAATCACATCCGGCACAAAGCGATCGAGCCATTGCAAGGCTTCTCGTCCCGTTGCCACTGCTGTCACCTTGGCTCCATACTGCTCCAGCAAAAAGGCTTGAAACTCGCGTGTATCCTGGTCGTCATCTACCATCAAAATATGCAGATGGGCTAAGGGATTGGCGGGTGCTGAGGGCTGTCGTCCCGTTCCCCCCTGCTCCAGATCCACCGGACTCGCAGCCAGCGGCAACTGCACGCTGAACGTTGCCCCCTGGCCTTCGCCCGCACTCGTCACCGCTACCGTCCCCCCATGTAACTCCACAATTTGCCGGACGATCGCCAATCCCAGCCCCAACCCGCCAAACTTACGTGTCGTTGAGCCATCTTCCTGCCGAAAATACTCAAATACATAAGGTAAAAAGTCCGGATTAATCCCCTTCCCAGTATCTTTCACCACAATTTCCGCAAATTTCTGCCCTCCGACTTCCGCCCCGCCCGCAGTTCCCCGCCCGCCCGGATCTCCTGCCGCTAGCCGTACCGTCACGGCCCCGCCCCCCGGCGTAAACTTGACCGCATTACTGAGCAGATTCCAGACGACTTGTTGTAACCGTGCGGCATCTCCGGATACAGGGGCGATCGCCGTTGGTAGTTCGACGATCAGGTCAATGTGTTTGGCTTCCGCTGCCAGGCGAACGGTGTCAACGGCGGCTGTCACGACACCCACCAGATTGACAGGGGCGGCATGGAAAGCGAGTTTGCCTTGCAAGATGCGCGAAATATCCAGCAGGTCTTCAATCAGTTGGGCTTGCAGTTTGGCATTGCGTTCGATCGTGGTAATTGCTTCCGCCTGCCGCTGCGGACTCAACTTGCCAGCTTGGAGCAATTTGGCCCAGCCCAAAATCGGATTTAAGGGCGATCGCAATTCGTGGGACAGCACCGCCAAAAATTCATCCTTAATCCGGTTCGCCGTTTCCGCTGCTTCCCGTGCGGCCTGTTCTCGTTGCAATAACTGTTCCCGCTCGCGCTCAATCCGTTTGCGATCGCTAATGTCTTTAAACACAACGGCAACTTTCTGTTCAGTGGGTTGTCCGAGCCGGCAGGCATACACATCAAACCAGCGATTCATTGCTTCCGACCCACTCTCAAAGCGAATAGCTTCCCCAGTCTGCACCACCCGCCCGTAAGTTTCCACCCAAAAGGGTTCTAAATTGGGGACTAGTTGCCGCGCTGTTTGCCCGACGGGTTGATGCAAGCCCGTTTGTTCCTCAAAAATCGGATTGGTTTCCAGAAAGCGGTAATCGATCGGCTGCTGCTTGGCATCAAATAACATTTCGATAATGCAAAAGCCTTCATCAATGGAGGCAAATAATGTCCGGTATCGTTCCTCCGAGCGTTGCAGGGCGGCGGCGGTCTGCAATTGCCGCGTCACATCCCGAAAATACACGGTGATGCCCCCCGTGGCGGGGTAAGTATGCACATCGTACCAGCGATCGTGATCGGCAAAAAAGGCGGTACAGGTGCCTGCCACGCGATCAGTCATGGCCGCTCGATACACCACCTCAAACTCGCTGCCGATGAGACTCGGATATTGCGTCCATAAGTTCTGTCCCAGTAAGGCTTCCGGCGTTTGACGGAGCAATTGGAATGCCGCCTGGTTGACATAGGTAAATTGCCAATCATCATCCACGGCAAAGAAGCCATCGTGGATGCTTTCTAAAATATTGCGACTTTTTTCTTCGCTGGCGCGTAAGTCAGCTTCGATCAACTTGCGATCGCTGATGTCATAGGACACCACCAGCGCCGCTTCCACCTCGCCCTGGTCGTTGTACAACGGCGCACCGTGGGAAATATAGGTATGCTCATGACTATCATGTTCCCAAGAGAACGAGGCTCCCCGCAAAGCCTGGTGATAGTAGGGCGCATAGCGATCGGCGGTCGCTGCATCCAGCGCTTCCCATAGCGTTTTTCCAGTAAAATCGGCAGCAGTCATACCAGCTTCATGCAAAGCCTGCCCTTCTGCCAGCAGGTAGCGCAATTCCCGATTGACAATAAACACGGCACTCCGCGGTAAGTTGGCGGCGATCGCCTGCAAGCGAGCTTCACTCTGGCGGAGGGCGGCTTCAGTTTGCTTACGATCGCTAATATCGGCGATAAACACGGTCACCCCGTCGGTGGTTGGATAGACGCGATGCTCAAACCAGCGCTGCCAGGGGCCATAGAAATACTCAAATTGGGTCGGTTGCTGCGTCTGGATGGCCTGCTGTAACCGCACCTCCACCTCGGTGCCCAGGGTGCCGGGGAATAAGTCCCAGGGGCAGTTGCCTAACAGGGCAGAGGGGGGTAAGCCGACGATGTCACAAAAGCGATCGTTGACATAGGTATAGCAACAGGTGAGATCGAGCCGAAACATGCCGTCACGAATGCTAGCCAGGATACTCTCGACCTGTTGCCGCGCCGCTTCTGCGGCCTGCCGGAGCAGTTGTTCGCGTTGGGCTGCCGCTTGCTTGGCCGCAAGTTCCTGCTTTTCCTGGGTGATGTCGCGGACTTCGATGATGGTGCCAATGGCGCGATCGCCCTCCCGAATGGGGCTGGCAGTGTAGGCGACGGGATAGAAATAACCCGTTTTATGGACAAAGACTTCTTCTCCTTGTTCCCGATTGTTTTGCGGGCAGGCCTGGTCAATCGGACATTCACACAAGGGGTAGGGCGTGCCATCGGGACGGGTGTGATGAATCACGTCAT
>JAIXVO010000650.1 GCA_027482985.1 Cyanobacteriota bacterium | reverse complement strand
GCTGCCGCGATGTCCGGGAGGTGCCGCCCCGTCAAAAATTTGCAAATCGGAAGGACCAAACCGCCGCCCTAAACTCATGGTTTCCATCAGATCGGGATTCTCGTAAGTCATGTCTGCTTCTGAGAGATGCCCAAAGGCTTCATGCACAAACAATCCCGTCAAAATCGGATCAATCACAATGGTATAGAGATTACCTTTGACGGGTGGCAATGCCAGGGAATCGACCGCTCGTTGCGCCGCACTCCGCACCTGCTCATCCAGTCCGAGTAAATCCTCGTAGGCTTTCCGCGATCCAGTGGTTTCGCGTCCAGTTTGCACCGTTTCACCATTCCGCGCCGTGGCTGCAAACCGCATTTCCATATCCACCCAGGATTGTTCCAGCAGGGTGCCTTCGGAGGTCGCCAAAATCACCCGCTGCGAACTATCCCCATACCGCACCGAAATGGTGGCAATCTGCGGACTCACCGATCGCAGAATTTCCCCATAATGCTGACACAGTTCTTTTTTCTGAAATAACTCGATCCGGCGCGGGTCGGCTCCCGTCAACGGCAAAATGCAGGTATCTTGCACGACTGGGATGGGCGAGAGGGTCGTTTCTTCCTCGCCGACTAGCCGGGCTGCCGCGATCGCTTCTTCAATCCGGTCTTGCAATGTTGCCAGATGGTTGAAGCTAGCAAACCCCCATCCCCCTTTATGACAGGCGCGCACATGCCCACCAATCGAAATGCCTTCACTCAACGTTTCGATGCGATTGCCCCGCAGCAACACATCGGTGCCTTCAGCCGCTTCTAACCGGACGGCGAGATAGTCCACCTGGGCACGATAGCGGGCAATCAGATCGGCTAACAAATCTTTGGCATTGGCAGGCAGTGTAGCCATAGGAGTTCGGGTTCTGCAAACATCTGCCTTTATTCTGCAATCTTGTGGTCATCTTGCCAATCAGACGACGGCTTGACCGATTATAAACTCGCTGACTAAAAACTCGCCTATGGCAGACTCGGCAATTTCATATCATTCTGAGCTTCACGCTGAATTTGGCCGCGTTGCAGCGCATCGTATAAAATTTCGAGCGTATCCAGGTCACTTTGCGGACACCGTCCCACAGCCAAAATTTGCCGAATCAGCCCTTCCGATTCAACACTGAGATACCCTGTTTGGAGCGCCGATTTGACCAGAGTCGAGAGCATGGGGACACAATTCCTGGGATGAGATCACGATATTATTACTATCCGCGATCGCCCCTGTCGCCTGGTTGATGGGGATCAGCGCTGCTTGTGATGTGAAACAAAAGCAACTGTGCGTTAGATCACAGAATTGAGACCCCAGGTGATGATCGATCCAAACCAACAACTTTACGCCCAGCGGCGGATCGTGCAGTATTACACGCAATTACAGCAACTCCAGCCAGCGGAACAAACGATTCTCAACTTATTTCGCGATCGCTGGGCCAGGATGAAAATGCTGGACATTGGGGTGGGGGGTGGACGCACGACAGCCCACTTTGCGCCCTTAGCACAGGAGTATGTCGGCATTGATTACGCTGCGGCCATGATTGCCGCCTGTCAGCAGCGCTTTGCTACAGCATCCCTCCCGCTGTCGTTTGCGGTTTGCGATGCGCGAGATATGAGTCAATTTGCCGATGCCACGTTTGACTTTATCTTGTTCAGTTTTAATGGCCTTGATTATGTGAACCACCGCGATCGCTTACAGAGCTTGCAAGAAATTCGCCGTGTCGGGAAGCCCGGAGGCTACTTTTGTTTCTCCAGTCACAACCTGCAAAGTCTGGAGCCAGCTTTTCAGTGGCACACTCAATTGCGCTGGAATCCCATCAGCACCTACGTCAATTTAGTCATGTGGGGTTTGCTGCGGCTGGTCAACCAGCCTTTGACTGTGCCCAAAATCCAGGCAGCGACTCACGCCATCATCAAAGATGAGTCCCATAACTTCCGGCTCCAGACCTATTACATTCGCCCCCAAACGCAAATCGCCCAACTAGCCGCCCACTTTGACCACATTCGGATCTATTCCTGGAGTACTGGGCTGGAACTGACGAGCGAGTCTGATTTACATCACAATACAGAGAGTTGGCTGTACTATGTCTGTCGGTTCAAGTCAGGGGGAAGCCACTAGCCATCGCTGGCAGTGGTCTTTATTGCAGGCTCGACAACGGCACCCCCAGCCACCCCTGGAATTTTTGTTCCTGTTTGCGGGAGGGGCGATCGCAGACGGTAATTTGATAGCGGGTGGGGCGGGGATCTTCCAGGGTGAGCATCGTCAGGCGCAATTCTTCTTGATGGAAGAAGGCGACTTGAATCAGGTGTCCGGGTTGGAAGTCGCGCAGGCGATCGTTGAGTTGGTCGGCAGTGACGCGGATGCCGTTGATCGCCAGCAATTCGTCGCCGGCATCCATGCCCACTCGTTGCGCGGGCGAGTTGCGTTCCACAAACTTGATCAGTTCGCGTCCGTTCTCACTTTTGAGGGTTAAGCCCAGGTAAGGAAGAGCATTGTCGCCATCGGCAGAGAGGCGCAAGCCGAAGGGTTCCAGGTAATAGTCGAAGGGCAATTCATCCGTGGTGTGGAGGGATTGGTGGAAGAATTCCGAGAGATCGGTGCCCGCGATCGCGGCGATCGTCTGTTCCAAGTCATCGGGCGTGAAGCCAATTTCCGGTTGTCCAAAGCGTTCCCATAG
>JAIXVO010000204.1 GCA_027482985.1 Cyanobacteriota bacterium | reverse complement strand
CGCTTGGGCATCACGGGGATCGTCATTCCTGCCGACAATGTCCGGGAAGCGGCGGTGGTGAAAGGCTTAAAGGTGTATGGCTTCAAACATCTCACGGAAGTGGGCGAGTTCTTAGTCAGTCCCGATGCCACGCGCCCCGCCGCCGTGAATGGGTTGGAAGAACTGGCGCGATCGCGGTTTGCTGGCCCCAACTTGCGGGATGTCAAAGGTCAATCGCACGCTCGTCGCGCTTTGGAAATTGCTGCTGCTGGTGGGCATAATTTGATTTTCGTCGGGCCTCCCGGCAGTGGCAAAACTATGTTGGCGAGACGCTTGCCCTCCATCCTGCCGCCCCTCACCTTTGAAGAAGCCCTGGAAGTCACCCAAATTCACTCCGTCGCCGGACTCCTCAAAGACAAAGGTACTCTCGTCACCACCCGCCCGTTCCGCACCCCGCACCATTCCGCCTCTGGCCCTTCCCTGGTTGGCGGCGGCAGCATTCCCCGCCCCGGTGAAATTTCCCTCGCTCACAGAGGTATTTTATTTCTCGACGAATTAACAGAATTTAAGCGAGATGTCCTGGAATTTCTGCGGCAACCGCTGGAGGATGGGCATGTGAGTATTGCGCGCACGCGGCAATCGGTGTCTTTCCCGGCCCAGTTCACCTTAATTGCGAGTACGAATCCTTGTCCCTGTGGGTTTTATGGCGATACGGTGCAACCCTGTACCTGCACGCCGCGATCGCGGGAACAATACTGGGCGCGGCTATCGGGACCACTCCTCGATCGCATTGATTTGCAAGTGGCGGTGAATCGCCTGAAGCCGGAAGAAGTGACCCAACATCCTACGGGGGAAGATTCGGAAGCGGTGCGAGAGCGGGTGCAACAGGCTCGCGATCGCGCCTATGCCCGCTTTCAGGGAACGGCGCTCCGGTGCAATGCGGAACTGCAAGCGAACCAACTGCGGCAATGGTGTCAGTTGAATGAGGCGGGCCGGATGTTGCTGGAGGCAGCGATTCGCAAGTTGAGTTTGTCGGTGCGAGCTAGCGATCGCATTCTCAAGGTGGGGCGGACGATCGCGGACTTGGCAGGAGAGGAGACTTTGCAACCGCAACATGTGGCTGAAGCGATTCAGTACCGCACCATTGACCGGATGCAATAACCGCGATCGCGACTGTCAAAATGACAGTAGGATCAAAAAAAGTTGTGCGGGCATCGCTTATGACTCCCCAAGAACTGATCGAGCTTGAGCGTTCAGAAGATATCGTCACTGAGCTGGACATCAGCCATCTCACGATTGAGGACGACACCCCGGTGGATAATTTCCAATCAGAAGTCCAACAACGCCTCCTGGTCGAACCGCTCTACAGTGCTCAAGCGGTGCCTGCCCCATTTTTGGCGGCGGCTAACGTGGGAGTATTTTACCGGATTAAGGGTGATCCGATTGTGCCAGATGTCTTTTTGAGTTTGGGGGTGCAGCGACCGGATGATTTTGCGGAACGCCGCGATCGCTCTTACTTTGTGTGGGAGTTTGGCAAAGTGCCGGAGGTTTGTATCGAGATTGTCTCGAATCAGGAAGGCAACGAACTCAGTTTGGGTGCGAAAGCTCGGCAGGCGGGTAAATTGCTGACCCAAAAAGACACCTACGCTCAGATTGGGGTGTCTTACTATGTTGTGTTTGATCCGTTGCAACAAATTCAGGGCGATCGTGAAATGAATGGCGCGGTTTTACGAGTTTGGACATTGGAATCTGGACGATATCGTGAGCTGACACCTGCCGCTGGCATTACCGCGATCGGACAATTCGTCTGGTTGGAGACGGTCAACTTAGGATTGATGCTTTGGGAAGGCGAATTTGAAGAAGCCGTGACGCGGCTCTGGCTCCGCTGGTGCGACCAAAATGGACAACCCATTCCGACTGGAGCAGAAGGTCAAGCCCGTGAGCGGCAACGCGCAGAAGCAGAGCGGCAACGCGCAGAACGATTGGCGGCAAAATTGCGATCGCTGGGGGTTGATCCCGATGCAGTTTAACGGGCGATCGGGACGGGAATGGTGCCGTCCCGACGATATGACTTATAGCAAGCCTGTGATTTCTTGCAGCACATTCCCATTCCGCCGAACAACTAGCGTGCTGGCGGTCCGCCGAGAGTCATCGGTAATCAGGCTGTTGAGGGTATAGGAAAACTCGCCATTGCGCCATGTTGTTGCGCACAACCCGTCCCGGCAAGTGGTCACGCCACCGGAGAGACGCAGGCATTCGCCCCGCGTGTTACAGGCGCGGTAGGTCATGTTGCCCGTGCCATTTACGCCCGACCAGGAATTGCGGTTGCCCACGGCGATCGTCCAATCGCGATTCCGCAACACCACTGAGTCCGTAGTAGACACTGGGCGACCGGCCTGATCCACGGGATCCATTCGAATGACTAAATGAGTACGACGGCTTCTACCGCAAGGTTCGGCACTTTGACAATCACTCACGGATCGAATCCCATACACCAACCGCACACGTTGATTCAAATACTGACGGGGATTCTGACACAATTCAAACGTTGCCCCAACCTGACGGCGTTTGCCAAACTCATCGGTGAAGCTGATGTAGCACATCAAATCCCCCTGTTGAATCCGGCGAATGACACCCACTTCGGGTTCCAAGTCAGAGAGATTGTCAGGGCGACGGGCAAGCGTTTGCGGTGCGGTGGGTAGTGGCAGGGATTGAGCGGGGGCGGGCGTTGTCCCGATCGCACTCACAGCGGTTAATAAAACTGCGATCGTAGACATGGCAACAGTTTTCAGGGGCAACATAAAAAATGTCCTAAAGAATAAGGGGGCTGGTCATTAGAGCGCGTTTGTCGTTGCGCTATCAACTGCTACCAAGCCCCCCAGACAATTTTCTGGAGATGCCGCCAACTTCATGCAAATAAGATAAAAGGCTTTACCCAGATCTGCGACTTCTCGCAGAAGTCGCAGATCTTAGTTTCTTGCCGCTACCCCACCTGGCTCAATTCCACCTGACTCATGGCTTGTTCCAGTTCCAGCAGTTTTTGAATCCGCAGTTCCGTCTGGGGATGAGTTGAGAACAAGTTCGCAAAAGATCGTCCAGTGAGGGGTTCGATAATCAGTAGCGGAGCAAATGCCGGGTTGCTGTCCATCGGGATTTGGCGGGCGCTGGCTTCTAGGCGTTGCAGGGCTTTTGCCAGGGCGCGAGGGTTGCCCGTCAACTGAGCAGATCCGGCATCGGCAGCAAATTCACGGGTGCGAGAAATGCCCATTTGGACGATCGCGGCTGCCACTGGAGCCAGCAGAGTGAGGAGCAAGAGGGCGATCGGGTTGGGACGGTTGTCTTCATCGGTTGCGAAGCCGCCAAACCACATGGCCATTTGAGCCAGGTAGGAAATGGCACCGCCAATCGTAGCCGCGATCGCCTGGGTCAACGTATCGCGATTCAAAATGTGACTCAATTCGTGCGCAATCACGGCTTCCAATTCATCCGCTGGCAGCAGTTGCACAATCCCTTGCGTGACTGCCACTGCTGCGTGTTCAGGATCGCGCCCTGTCGCAAAGGCATTCACAGCGGGTGTCGGGATGAGATAAACCGCTGGAGTGGGAATGCCCGCTTTCTGACTGAGTTTTGTCACCATCTGGTAGAGTTCCGGGGCGGCAGCGGGACTCACAGGTTGCGCTCCGTAGGCCGCTAACGCAATTTTGTCTGAGAAAAACCAGGAACCCAGGTTCATCAGCGCCGCCATGAGCAAACCGAAGAATAGCCCCGTCTGGCCGCCCAACACGCCGCCCATCCAGACCAGTAAGCCAGTCAGTAAGGCAAGTAGAGCTACGGTTTTAAGTTGATTCATCGTTCTCTCCTAAGCGCCACTGAATTGGTTTGTTTGATGCAAGTGGCGTTTCATATTTCTTTCATTATTATGCGATCGCCCCTTCACATTTCGTTATGAGGAGAACTCTACCCTCGGAGTACGGCTTTTTCTCTATTCGCAGTCATGCCAAAAACGCGATCGTCTGTGTTTAGGCGATCGCGTTTTAGTTGGAATTGAATGAATCGGCTCAGAGCTGCGTCTGAGCGATCTCTAGAAACTCTGGTGCTGGTGAAAACTTTGTGTCGTTGGGGACGATCGCCCTAACCCTGAACTTTACTTGCTGAATTGGACTTGTAGCGTCACCCAAAATTCAACAACTCATCG
>JAIXVO010000153.1 GCA_027482985.1 Cyanobacteriota bacterium | reverse complement strand
TGTGAGCGATATCGGGATGGCGAACATGGATGGCTATATGTTGATGCAACATCTGCGATCTCACCCCCGGTACCAAGACCGCCCAATTCCCGCGATCGCCCTGACCGCCTATGCTCGCGATCTAGACCAGCAAAAAGCGATCGCGGTTGGGTTTGCCCGCCATCTAACGAAACCCATTGAACCCGAACAATTAATTGCCGCCATCCTGAGCTTATTACAGCGAAACGCAGAACCGGGACAAGCGTTGTAGCGCCCTTCTTCCGGGGGAGAAGGGCTGGGGATGAGAGCCATTCAGCCCGCTATCCAGCAACGCCAACCGATGCACCTCGCCCTCATCGGCCGCGATCGCTCACGAGCGGCGCAATAAACGATGCACCATTACCCCCAATTCCTCCACATCAAACGGTTTCGCTAAATGGAGTTGGAACCCGGCCCTGAGTACCCGCTGTTGGTCGTCGGCAGTAGCATAGCCCGTCAACGCGATCGCGGGAATTTGCCCATCCCGGTCGGCAGCCCGCGATCGCACCTGCTGCATTAACCAGTATCCATCCGCCTCCGGCAACCCAATATCTGAAATCAGGACATCGTAACTGCCAGGATTGTCATCCAGCGCCGCGATCGCTGCTCTGGCGGTCATCACCGTTTGGACGGTTGCCCCATAACTGGTGAGGACAACCCGCAGCAATTTCACCATTTCCATCTGGTCATCCACTACCAGCAATCGCAAGCCCGTTAAATCGGGCAGGAGTGCTGGGACTGACGTTGGCTCCGCCGGAAGGGCTGGAGCCGGAGAGACCGCGTCGGCAAGGGGAAGGCGCACGATCAGAGTCGTCCCCTGATCCAGCCCAGCACTAGTCGCCTGCACGGTTCCACTATGCAACTCCACCAAATGTTGCACGATCGCCAGCCCCAAACCCAACCCCTGATTGGCTTTAGTGGTGCTAGCATCAGCCTGGTAAAACCGCCCAAAAATCTGGGGTAAAGCCCCCGGTTCAATGCCCTTGCCCGTGTCGGTCACCGTAATTTGGGCAAAAGCCGCTCCTGCTTCGTCCCGCACAGCATCCAGCAAGACACTGACTTGCCCCCCCGCCGGCGTGAATTTGATCGCATTCGAGAACAGATTCCAGCAGACTTGTTGCAAGCGATCGCTATCCCCCCAAACCATGAGCGATTGCAACGCGGTAACAAACTGAATAGTTTTAGCGGTAGCGCTTAAATGCACACTATCAATCGCAGCCTGCACCACGCTGCCCAGATCCAACAGGCGATGATTGAGCCGCAATTTGCCGCTGGCAATCCGTGACACATCCAGAATATCGGCAATCAACTGATTTTGGATGCTAGCACTCTGAGCGATCGCCGCCAGCCCACGCGCCTGGGTCGCCGCGTCACAATCCCGTTTCTGCAACAGTTGCACCCAGCCCAACATGGCACTGAGGGGATTGCGGAGTTCATGGGACAGATTTGAGAGAAATTCATCCTTCGCGTGATTAGCAGCTTCGGCCTGCTGCCGAGCGGCTTGCTCTTGCGCTAACAGGTGCGATCGCTCGGTTTCAAACTGTTTGCGGTCGGTGATGTCTTCCAGCGACATCAAAATCATATCCCCGTTATCTCCTTGCGGGAGTTTATGCGCACTGATCAGAATCGTTTGAGGGGCGATCGCAGACCGCTCATACTGGATTTCCCAATCCTCGACGGGGCGATCGTACAACAGCAAATCGGCTAACTGCGCTTGCAGGGGCAAGAGATCCCAATGCCCCGCCCCCACTTCCAGCAGCCCCCGCTGCATGATGTCGGTATCCAGCAATTGAAACGTCTGATAAAAAGCCCGATTCGCGGTATGCACCCGCAGATCGGCAGCCAGCACCAGCAACGGGATTTGCACCGTCTCGATGATCGTTTCGGCATAATTGCGAGCCGCTTCCAGGGTGGCTGCGTGGCTTTTGAGCAAATGAATATCTAGAAAGACCAGCGTCACCCCATCGATCTGATTCTCCGTGGTGCGATAGGGACGAATTCGGAGGCTATACCAATAACCCGCGATCGTCTGGATTTCCTGCTCTTTGGTATTGAGTGTTTCGAGCACCTCTAAAATTAACGGTTCTAGTTGGGAAATTTCAAAATTGCCATGTAGATCCGTGAAGGGACGACCGACATCTGTAGCAATGAAATTAAATAAGCGCTGAGCCGTAGGCGTAAATCGACGAATCCTCAAATCATTTGTCAGCATAACGATGGGAATATTAATGCTGGCAATGAAATTGTTGAGATCGCTATTATCACGATTTTGTTGCAGGTTCCGACTACAGAGTTCGTCATTGGTGGTTGAGAGTTCTTCATTCGCCGCTTGAATCTCCTCCTTCGCCGTTTGCAACTCTTCGTTCGTGCTTTGTAACTCCTCATTGCTCGATAAAATCTCTTCGTTTGCCACCCGCAAGTTTTGATTCAGTTGGGTTTGCTCGTGAATCACTGCTTGCAGATGGGCTTGCGCAGACAGTTCTCGTTGAGTCGCCGCCGCTAGCGCCTGTCGAAGCTGCACCAGTTCCCGTTCTAGGTCGGCGGGTTCCAGGGTTGCCATCAGCGCCGAGTCAGGCAGAGTGGCAGTCGGGGAGAGCACCGTCAGCAATACCAAAAAATAGCGGGCAGAGGTGAGCGCTGGGCGCACAGGCAGCACTTCCAATACCAGCCGCGATCGCGCCCCTGTTTCCAGTTGTACGTCTTCCTGCCGGACGAGTGAATTTTGGGTTTGCGCCTGGTAAATGGCAGTGCGCAGAGGCGCAGCAAACCCTGGTCGAGCCATTGCCAGCAGGTTCAGTTCGGTCGTCCCAGAGGGCAGTTTCAAGTAAGGATCGAGGTCGCCACGCATCTGGACAATTTGCATTTGGGCATCGACGAGGATCGAGAGGGGCGCATACCGGCTGGCAATCAGTTGATCGATCGCGTGAGCTAAATCGACTGAAGTGGGCAGTGATGCCGCTGGCGATGGCAACGGGTCGGTTCGGGTCAGCGGCGGCAGACTGGGGGTAAAGGCAAATAAGGAGCGGGTAGTGGTGGGTTGCCGCGTGTAGATTTTGTGGGTTTCATCCAAGGGTGCAAACAAATTCGCCGCCGTTTTGATACTTTCGGAAGTGCCTAGCAACAGCAAACCGGTTGCCTTGAGACTGTAGTGAAACAGCGCCATGATCCGCTCTTGCAACGGATCAGCCAAATAAATCAACACATTCCGACAGCTAATCAAATCCAGATTGGAAAAGGGCGGATCGCCGCCTAAGTTGTGGCGGGCAAACACACACAACTCGCGAATCGAGCTACAAATCTGGTAGCCACCTCCTGCTTGGGTCACAAAAAATCGTTGCTTGCGCTCAGCTGATACGCCCTCCATCTGGGTTTCCAGGAAAAAACCAGCACGGGCTTTACGAATTGCTTGCTCACTCACATCGGTCGCAAAAATCTGAATTGGAGGAGGGTGAGGGCGATCGCTGAAAAACTCCAACAAAGAAATGGCGATCGTATAGGCTTCTTCCCCCGTAGAACAGCCCGCCACCCAAATGCGGAGGGGTTCATCCACGGGCTTAGGTTGGCAAATCAGGGGCAACACCTGGGTTGGCAGTTGCGCAAAGACCTCCGGATCGCGGAAAAAACGGGTGACGTGAATCAAAATTTCTTCATACAATGCCTGGATTTCATCAGGATGCGTGGGCAGGTACTGGGCATAGTCTGCCAAACTCGACAGCTTATACAACATCATCCGGCGCTGGATGCGGCGATCGAGGGTAGAAGGTTTGTATTGGGCAAAGTCCACCCCGGTGTGTGTCCGCAGCAGGGCAAAAATTTGCGCTAAGGGATCGCCCGCTTCTGGCAGCGGCGATTGACTCAAATCCAGGCGAGCCGATCGCACGAGAAAAGGGCTGCGACTGAGATTACTAAGTTCCAGGGCAATCGTTTCGGGCGGCAAAACAAAATCCACATTGCCCGTGGCCACCGCCGTATCCGGCATACTACTAAATTGGGCAGTCGCAGCACATTGAGCAAAGGTAATCCCCCCTGCGACTTTGATGGCTTTGATCCCCTGCGCCCCATCGCCATCCATACCCGATAACACCACCCCAATCGCCTGATTGCCGCGATCGCTGGCTAACGACTCAAAAAACACATCCGCCGGATGGTAGACCCCTTCACTTTTTTGCCGCGGTGCGAGGTGCAGGCTGCCAGCCACTAAGGTCATCTGGGTATTCGGCGGAATTACATAAATCTGGTTGGGAGCCACTCGCATTTGGTCGGCAGCCTGCTGGACAGGGAGCACCGTAGCACGGCTCAAAATTTCAGTCAGCAAGCTTTCATGGTCGGGGGAAAGGTGCTGAATCAGAACAAAGGCCATACCCGTGTCCAACGGCAACTGGCGAATGAGTTCAATGAAGGCACCCAATCCACCCGCCGAAGCGGCAATGCCCACAATCGGAAACAGCGGCAACTCGGTACTAGGGGGTGGCGGGGTAGCAGTAGGCGGACATTCTGGGTCGGCATCGTTAGCAGCAGGCAGCTCAGCAGTCATAGGCAATGGGGAACTGAGTTCCGCCGGGATAGATCCTGAATTCAGCAGAGGTGCACGATCGATCGCTGCCATTGAGTCAAGCGTGACTCTGACAATGCAGCAATTTGGCAGTTGCCAAGCCAGATGGAAAACCATCAAGACCCTTGTATTGTAATGCCTTCTGCGACTGCCGCTCATCTATCTCATTACAGATGCCCCGCCCCGCGGCAGGCTGGCTCAGTTGCCCTCAATTCACTGACCGAAAGCGCTCCGCTCTTGTTATGAAGCTCAATTTGGGAACCAGTCAGGCTAGGGTTAACAACTCCCGTGGGGTAAAGTCATGCTAGTGTTCACAACTCACGTCGGGTAATCGCCACTGGACTTGAAAACACGTTTGCTGATTGGCACTCTGAACCATGATTTCACCGCCCATTTGTTCCACTAATTTCTTGACTAACGCCAGTCCTAAGCCAGTGCCACCATATTTCCAGGGATCATGGTTGGGAATGCGGTAGAATTTTTCAAAGATTTGAGTCTGTTCGGTAGCAGCAATTTCCACGCCCGTATTCAACACTAACAATTGCAACAGACTCAGAGTAGATGTAATCTGAGAATCGGGGAGGAGGTCAGCTCTGACCATAATTTGCCCTCCCGCCGGGGTATATTTACAGGCATTGCTCAACAGTTCGGTCAGAATCCGAGTCAGAATCCGCAAATCCACACTGACATCCGGTAGATTTGGTGACACCTGCACCTGCAGCGTTTGTTGCTGACGTTGAGCACGAGACTCAAACGGTTCAACCAAATGCATAATGACAGTATGCAAATTGAGAGCCACTAGAGTAGAAGCATAATTACCTGCTTCCATATGTTGCAGACTCAATAAATCTTCTACCAGTTTAAGTTCTCGATCGCACTCTTCCTGTAACACTCGGAAGTATTCTGGCACGTTCTGATTACCAGAGAGTTGTGTGATTTCTGCCATCAAATTACGCCCCTCACTAGTGACAGTCATTAAGAGCTTCAGCACCATCTTCATACTTGCGATCGGCGTTCTTAATTCATGAGAAACTGTACTTAAAAAATCATCTTTGAGTTGATTCAGGCGAGCTAAATTATCCACCTGCGCCTGGGTTGCAGCATAGAGTCTGGCTTGCCGCAGGGCGATCGCACACTGGTTAGCAACTTGCTGCACCAAATGGACTTCCATACTACTAAAGCTGAACAGCGCTGATTTCAATAACCAGAGATTACCCAATGTGCCTGACTGCGCCACCTGATCATCGAAGATGGGAGAGACCAAAATTGCCAGCGGTTCTGAGGGTGGCTCCGGTGTCCAGGGACAGAAACTACACCCTTCCGGGGACACTGGGATCGGGCGGATCAGGTCAGTCTCAGCCGTCAGGGTCATCCAGTCCGGCAACTGCATGGTGCTTGTGGGAGCATGGTATTGATAATGTAAGGGCAAAGATGGTGCAGGTGCAGTCAGAATGGCATCACAATAATCGACTTCCAGTGCGATCGCCAGTTCAGTCACCGCTGTTTGCAGAATTTGGTCAGGATCAAGGGAGTCCCGCACTTTATCGGTAATGCGTTTCAACGTCAGTTCAAACTTCAGCGATTGTTGCAGTTCCACCGTATGAGCCTGCACCTGTTGCTCCAGATCGACATTTAAGCGCCGGACTTCGGCTTCCATGTGTTGGCGATCGCAGATTTCCTGTTCCAGTTGTCGGCGTTGCTGTTGCACCAACAATTGATTTTGCACCCGCGCTAACACTTCCAGTTCTTGAAAAGGCTTGGTGATATAGTCTTTACCTCCCATGGCGAAGGCGCGGACTTTGTCTTCAACCTGATTTAAAGCACTAATAAAGATAATGGGAATTTGAGCGGTCGCTGGTAGTACTTTTAATTGACGACACACTTCGTAGCCATTCATTTCTGGCATCGTAATATCTAACAAAATCAAATCTGGTGGATTCCGTTCTGCACTTTGAATCGCTAACCGACCACTTAACGCTTTGCGCACAAAATAGCCTTGAGCCTCAATCATCCGACTCAGTAACCGCAAATTGTCAGGAGAGTCATCAACAATCAGAATATGACCTTGATATTGAATTTGATTCAATTCAGCAAATGAATTTAACATAATCATTCTTCAATGAACACAGACGAAAGTTTGTAAAATTATTAGCTATAGCAGAGAGGATAGACTATCGCTGCATTTAATCAAGAACTAGTTGTTACCAAACCAGACAGTTGCCACCGAATGGATCAGCGTGTCTGCATCTGAGCAGCCTGCTGCTTAATTTGTTGCATGAGAGCCAAAATCCGCTCAAACTGAAATTGAAACGTCAGGTTCGCAATCTCCTGAGATAAGGGGGCAAGTTCCGGTGGCAATTGTTGCAGCAATTGCTCGATCGCCTGGTCGTGACAACACATGGCGGCATACTCCACCGCTTCCAGCCAAGCAGTCGATAAATAGAGCGGGGAGGCCGGATCAGCAAAGGGCTGCAAATCTAGCGCTGCCACTGACCGCAATGCCGCTACCGGCGGTGCCGATAACTCTGCCTGATACTGAATTTCTAACTTCAAGTGTTCTTGCAACTTGAGCAGTAAGGTTTGTTCGCGGAATGGCTTGCTCACATAGTCATTACAGCCTGCCGCTAAGGACAGGGCGCGATCGCGCTGCGAAGCCTGAGCCGTTAAGGCAATAATCACCTGATTGGAGGTGGGCGCGAGGGACCGAATCTGTTTGGTCGCTTCATAGCCATCCAAGTGGGGCATCCGCAGATCCATCCAGGTGAGGTGGGGTTGCCACTCCTGCCACCGCTGAATCGCCTCTTGCCCATCGGCAGCTTCCTGCACCTCTAAACCCAAATGAGTCATCAGGCGGACTAACAACAGCCGATTGGCAGGTTCATCATCCACCACCAAAATCCGCCGCGGCTCTTGTCCTGGTGCCAACCCCACGATGACGCGATCGAGGTGCTCCTGATCCAGATGGGCACTGTTCGCGACTGGCACTGGCAGGCTGAACTGGAACGTGCTCCCATGCTGCGGCACACTATGCACCGTCATTTCACCCTGCATCAGTTCTAATAATTTGCGACAAATAGTTAACCCCAGTCCTGTTCCTGTCACCGTTTGTTTACCAGCCTCCGCCTGAATAAAAGCATCAAAGATATGGGTCTGATCGGCGGGGGCAATCCCGATGCCCGTATCGGTGACCTCAAACTGCAACTGAACGAACGGCGATCGCGCGGGTGCTGGCTGGGTGAGAGCACTGGTCTCTGGCACAGCGGTAGCTTGCACCTGAACCGTAATGCACCCCTGCTCTGTGAATTTAATCGCATTACTGAGCAGATTCAGCAGAATTTGGCGCAGTTTATGTTCATCCGCAATCACAAATTGGGGTACCGCTGGCGCAATCTCAAATACCAGTTGCAATCCCTTAGCCTTCACTTGCTCCGTCATCATCGTTCGAATCGCATGGAGCAAGGCGATCAAATCAAATCCAGTGGCCTCGATCTCGGTGTGCCCGG
>JAIXVO010000811.1 GCA_027482985.1 Cyanobacteriota bacterium | reverse complement strand
TGAAAAGTACCAATTTTGACTTCGTAATCATTGCGGGTGTCTAACACCACCACTTCTGGATCGGCAATCAACTGATTCCAATCTTGCGGACTGACATAAGTGCCGACAACTGCCGCCGGATTCACTTCTGGTTGCCCCAACGTCACAATCTCCGATTTCACTTTGACTTTCATCCGCTCAAATGGCAACGTGGCAGCGGATGATTCTTTAGGGACTAAATCGGCAAATCGAGCATCTGCTTTGAGGAAAGTCAGGACGGCATCGATCGCCTCTCGTACTCCCGCGATCGTCCCATTGATCCCCTCCGTTGCCAGGAGAATCGTGCCTTTAATGTCCTGGGCGACACAAGCTTGCAGCAACTCGGCTTGCAACGTTTCGCAGTCTGGCAGCGATACAAATTTGTAGAAAGTCGCAACAATGAATGACATAGATCTGGGAGATTACTGGGATAAATCGCCAAAGCGATCGCGGTAAGCCTGCAATTGGCGCTCTAATTCGTCTGCTCGTTGCCGTTCTGCCTCCGCGCGTTGATGTTCTTCCTCAGCCCGTTGCCGTTCTTGTTCCGCGCGGGCTTGCTCCTGTTCTAATTGGGCAGCCAATTCCACATAAGTTAAAAAGCGGGAACCATCCGGGTAAAAAATTTGTAATTCGGGTTGCGATAAATCGAACTTGATCCCTAACCGCGGACTAACCCAGCCGTCCATCTCTTCAATGATGGTGAGGGCTGTTTCTGCCCGTAACCAGCCAATCAATTCCACGTCGTCGGGATCGTAAACATAGTATTCCTCGACCCCGTATTGCTGGTAGAACTGAAACTTCCGCGCCATTTTCCCCATTCGATTCCCTGGCGAGAGAATCTCAAACACCACTTGCGGCGGCATCTGCGCCTCTTCCCATTGTTTGTAAGAGCCTCTATCGCCTTTCGGACGACCAAACACCACCATCGCATCGGGAGCCTGCCGCAGCGTATTGTTCCCTGCCACCGGATACCACAGCAGATCACCCGCCACGAAAACATCATCGCGATCGCGAAACAACCGCTCTAGATTCTCTTTAATGGTGACAATCCAGCGAAATTGTTTCGTATTATCCGCCATCGGCTGTCCATCGCTGTCCGGGTAAATAATTTCAGGGGAGGTAGGGGATTGAAGCTGAGAAATCATTCCAGATCTCCAGGGCAAAGTGCGGTGGTTGAGGCTATTCAGCTACGGCATCACAAGTGGACTTCGGCATTAACTGGCTAACCGTGGGGTAGACATCTTGCCCGCCCAAGCCAGTTGGAGGTTGGGTTTAAGATCGTGAAACCCAACACCAGCAAGGATCTTGTTGGGTTACGCTGACGCTAACCCAACCTACGTCAGAATCAGGATTTCGAGGGTTTTGGCAGGCAATCAGGCACCTGAAGTCCACTCCATCCTCACTTTAGCATCGCGATCGCAGCGGCAACTTAGCCCAAACAGCGAATCGCTTCTAACATGCCACGGGCTTTATTGAGAGTCTCTTCGTACTCTTTGATCGGCACCGAATCCGCCACCAATCCAGCCCCCGCCTGCACACTCACCAGATGCTTGCCGTCTGCCTGACTGCGCACCACCATCGTCCGAATCGCGATCGCGGTGTTCAACTGCCCTTCAAAGTCATAAAAGCCATAGGCACCGGAGTAAGGGCCACGCCGACAGGGTTCCAGGTCGTGAATAATTTCCATTGCGCGAATTTTGGGTGCCCCGCTCACTGTCCCCGCCGGAAAACAGGCTTTCAGCAAATCCCAGGCTGTTTTGGAGGGAGCCAGTTGCCCAATCACATTACTGACAATGTGCATCACATGAGAATAGCGCTCAATCACCATCAACTCATCCACAGTTACGGTGCCATTTAAGCAGACGCGCCCCAAATCGTTGCGCCCCAAATCCACCAGCATCACGTGTTCCGCTAGCTCTTTGGGATCTTGCAACAAGTCAGCGGCCAACTCCTGATCTTCCAGCGCTGTTTTCCCCCGTTGCCGAGTCCCGGCGATCGGGCGCACTGTCGCGACCAAGGGATCTTCTGGTCTGATCCCACTTTCCGCCTTGACCATCACTTCCGGGCTGGAACCAATAATTTGCCAGGTGCCAAAGTTGAAATAGGCCATGTACGGCGACGGATTCACCAACCGCAGCGATCGATACAAGGCAAACGGTTCACCCTCATACTCCGTCGATAGGCGTTGCGAAATCACCACCTGAAAAATATCCCCAGCGAGAATATGATCTTTGGCCGTTGCCACCGCCTGACAGAATTTTTCGGGCGTAAAGTTGCTCGTATACGCCGGACTGAGGGTCGTCGTTGCACTCTGTTTGCGCTCCTCCGGGGAAGTCCACTCCAACAGTCGAGCTTGTTCCGACAACGGCGATCGCAGCTTGCTGACCAGTTGCGTCACGCGATCGCAAGCTTGCTGATACGCCGCCGCCAAATCCGTCTCCGGATCGCGCAAATCCGCATAGGCGATCGCCCACACCTTGCGTTTCACCTGATCAAAAATCAGCAAATTATCCACCTGCATCCACAACCCATCCGGCAAATCCGCCTCCGTCAGCGGGTAGACCGGGACGCGTGGTTCAATCCAATTAATCAGCTCATAACCCCAGAAGCCAAACAACCCCCCAATCCCCGGCGGCAGTTGCGGCAATTGCACTGGCTGATAAGGCGCTAAACAGTGCGCCAACGTCTCAAACGGATCACCCGTAAAGGCGTTGACCGTCCCATCGCGATAAGTCTGAGTCGTGCGATCGCCCCGCGCCTCCAACACCCACAGCGGGTCACAGCCCAAGAAACTATACCGCCCAATCTTTTCGCCCCCTTCCACCGACTCCAGCAAAAAGCTATACGGCTGTCCCGCACACACCCGATACCAGGCCGACACCGGCGTATCGAGATCCGCGACCCATTCCTGGTAAACCGGAACAAAATTACCCTGCTGCGCCAGTTCGGCAAATTGAGCAAAATCAGGAAAAATCATAACGCTTGGCAACTAGAAAACCGCGATCGCCCCAGAATCCGGGGTGCTCTCTCAACAGTATGCGGTCTGGCAGGACAATGGACAATGGAGCGGGAGGAACGGGAGGGAGGAGAAGGGAGGGAGAGGAAGGGAAGGAGCCAGGAGTCAGGAGAAAATTGTAGAGACGTGCCGCTGGCACGTCTAGGCCGGAGCATGGGGATGGAAAGGAGCGGGGCATCGGTCGCTGGGGACACATCGGGACAACGGCAATCATTTCCCGCATAACTTCCGCTTAGCCGCGCCAACAACCTGTCGCGACAATTTTTCCTCCTGCCTCATAGACGTACCAGCGGTACGTCTCTACAATTGTGTCCCTTCTCTCCTGACTCATAGACGAACCAGCGGTACGTCTCTACAATTTTTTCTTTTTCCTCCTGACTCCTGTCTCCTGACTCCTGTCTCCTGACTCCTCCCTCCCCTTCCTCTCCCTCCCTCCCCTCCCTCTCCCTCCCCTCCCTCTCCCTCCCCCTCCCTCCGTCGTCTATACTGACAAATATCTTAAGCGTGGAACAGATTGCATTGTTGAACGATCGCCCCCAGGGAGGATTAGCGTGTTACCGGATGACCTGACGCAAAAATCCAGTCTCGCCGTCTGCCCGGTGCCCGCCGAACAATTGCCCTTGAATGAATATGAGGAACTGCGCCAGTCCTGGTACTTCTGTTGGGCCATGCTGGATTTAGCGAGTTACATCCAAAAAATGGTGTGGCTCTGGGCTTGGAGTTTGTTGGTGACGGCACCCGTGGCGGCGGCGAGTTTTGCGCCGCACAAATTCCCAGCGCAGTTTCTATTCGCCAGTGCGGGGGGGAGCATTGGCGTGGTGGTGTTAGCCCTACTGCGGTTGTATTTGGGCTGGGCTTATGTCTCCTCGCGACTGGTGGATACGGCCGTCGTGTATGAGGAGTCGGGTTGGTACGATGGGCAAATTTGGGAAAAACCTGCCGAAGTGCTGACTCGCGATCGCTTGGTGGTGGCTTACCAAATTCAACCCCTGCTCAAACGCATGCAAGCAACGTTTGGCGTGTTGCTGGGAAGTTGGTTGCTGGGAGCGATCGCCTGGACAATTTTGTTGTAATTCCTGGAGATTTAACCTGCAAATGTGTCATCATTTTCGTCTGATGTTAGAGTTGACCGCATGACACCATCACGGGCACGACGAACCCAAGCCGCCGAACTCGAAGTCCGGCTCTTACGGGAAGGCATTGTAGAATCCACCCACCGCGTTCAAGCCGTCGTTTGCGACGATCGCGGACGGACGATGCTGGTGGCCGGGAGTGCGGAAACGGCATCCTTTGTGCGATCGGCCTTAAAACCGTTTCAAGCACTGGCGGTGTCTACCACGGGCACCTTAGAACGCTATGGGTTGAGCGATCGTGATCTGGCGATTATGTGCAGTTCCCATCGGGGGCAGATCGAACAGGTGCGGCAAGTCTTCAATATTTTGTGGCGGGCAGACATCGACCCTTCGGCGTTGCAATGTCCTCTGCCCTCCGGTGCCAAAAGTCTGCTGGAATATAACTGTTCCGGCAAACACGCGGGGATGTTAGCCGTGTGTCAGCAACGCAATTGGGCACTCAACAGCTACTTGCAACGCAGTCATCCGGTGCAGCAATTGATCCTACAAAAAGTGGCAGAACTGCTGAGTATGCCGGGTGAGGAATTTATTAGTGCCAGAGATGATTGTGGCGCGCCGACTTATTTCCTCCAATTAGGGCAGATGGCCGCTCTGTATGCGCGGTTCGCATCCGGCAGCAGTCTGGATCTGGAACGGATTGTCCGAGCGATGGTGCATCATCCCGCGATGATTGCCGGAGCAGGCGAATTTGATACCGAACTGATGCAGCTCACCAATGGCGAACTGGTAAGTAAATCCGGAGCCGAGGGGATTCAATGCGTCGGGCGAGTCGGTGAAGGCATGGGGTTAGCCATCAAAGTCATGGATGGAGCCAAGCGCGCCAAATATGCCGTGGCGGTTCATCTCTTACGGCAAATGGGTTGGATGACACCTTCCGTTTCCGAAAAATTGGCGGAAACCTTTATGACCGTGGGCACTGTGACGCGGCTAGAGGTTTCTGGCGATCTCTCAATGGTGTAGAGTGCTACAAAACTTTACTTGCTCCGTGATAGTTCGGTAATTGGCGGGGAAGACTAGGGACAACCAGACATGGATGTATTCTTTGATACATTTCTCTGGCTGCTTACTGCTTGAGGATTCAGGGTGTCGCCTGATGATCTTCTCGCGAATCTAGCGGATCTGGTGTCACCTGTCGCTGGATTGAATTACTAAATCATCGCTTGCATCTAAAGTTAGTTAGTGATCGCTTAAATGAATCACCGCATGATTCCAAGTCAAATCTCCTGGCATTTGTCTTGGTCTGATTTATTGAATTTATTGCAAAATTTGCACACCTCCATTTGTGTGCAAGATCAAGTTCAACGGGTGATTTTTGCTGGCTCCAACCGCCCCCTACAGCAGAACTTGCACCGAATTTGGCAGCAATTGGGGCCGGCACAAGCGCTAGAGACGACGGCTATCCCCATCGTTGCTGATGTTGGTGTCTTGATCGTGGCCTCCCAATTGCGGGTAGGATTACAGCTGCAACCCATCCCCACTGGCGTTGAGTGCCCGCTACCAGCAGATTGCTGGCAAACGGGGGCGATCCACTGGCAAACCACTTTAATTCTCGATCAAGCCCTGATCAATCAACTTTTTGCTGGACTGGAGGACGCTGCCCCCGATCGCTTACACGTCGCAGCTCAGGAGCATTTTCCTCCGGCACCGCAGATCCTCCAAGCCTGCTGGCAACATTTTTTACAACTCAGTGAAGCTCCCCCGTCGGTAGCTGTGCCTGCGCCTGCGGCCTCGCGATCGCCGTTATGTCAACCGTTATTTCAGCAATTGCCGCTGGGGGTGTTTCAGGCGCAGCTAGACGGCAGCTTGAGCGCTGTGAATCCGGCTTTTTGTCAGTTGACGGGGTACAGCGAAACCGAATTGCGGCGGCTCGATTTGCAATGCCTGACCGCGGCGGATGATTGTCGTACCGCATTGGAGCTGATCCAGCAGGTGGTGCATTACCAGGAACCGCGCATCTTTGCACAACGGTTTCGGCGGGCGGATGGCAGTTTGGTGTGGGCAGAAGTGAAGGTGTCGCTGGTGGGCGACCGAGAGGCGGATGCCGGATTTTTGCTGGGCTTTGTGACCGACCTGAGCGATCGCCGCCAAATTGAAGCCGAACGGTTACACGCCTTCCAGGAAATTCAGCAACGCCAAGAACAGACCACCCTGCTGAACAATATTGCGGTGCGCATTCGCTCGGCGATCGATTTACCAACGATGCTCCAAAATGCGGCAGCAGAATTAAACCATGCGCTGCTGAGCGATCGCGTCGTGATCTACCAGTTTATGGAAGAGGGTGGGGGGCGCTGTGTAAGTGAAGCGGTGCATCCCTTATTTGCCCGTATGCAGGGCCAACATTTTGGGGCTGATTGCATCCCGCCGCCCTACTTAGAAGCCTATCGCACCGGACGGTTGTGGAGTGTGGATGATGTGGCGCAGGCACAGCTAACCGAGTGCCATCAACAAATGCTTCAACAAGTGCAGGTAAAAAGCATGGTGGCTACCGGAATTTTGAGTATGGATGATGCGCTGAAACCCAATCAGCGGAGGTTGTGGGGCTTATTGGCAGTGCATCAATGTCAAACTCAACGGCAGTGGACGAGTGCTGATTTGCAACTGGTGGAAGCCGTCGCCAATCAACTGGCGATCGCCCTAGAACAAACGAAACTCTTGAGTCGCCTGACCCGTTACACCTGCAAGTTAGAAGATCGGGTGCGGCAGCGGACAAAATCCCTGGAGCGATCGCTCAGATTTGAGCAATTCATTCGGAGTTTGACCGAATGTCTGTATCGCGAATTTGACGAAAATCACCTGTTTGGACACCTGGTACGGGGCTTGGTATCGACTCTGGGTGTAGATGTTTGTTTGATCAGCCGCTATAACTCCAAAAACCATACCCTGGAAGTAAAATTTGAAGCCTTCAGCCCTCAAATTCCCAAAACCATCACCTTTTTGGGGCACCAATTAGCGCTGGCGAACCTCCCCATCCCATTCGCAACGTCTACTGCGAATGCGGAAACGTACTACTTCAATGGCAACTTTGAGACCAGGACGCTGTTACTCGAACTGGCCCAATTCAGCGCTCATTTCGAGGCCACCGACCAAACTCAATTCAGCCAAATTGTGCGCCCGATTATGGGGGTTGAGTCGGAAATGGGGATGGTGATCGTGTTGCAATTGCGCGATCGCACCTTTGCCGCAGCGGAAGTGGAATTGGTGGAACAGGCGACGAACTACTGCGCGATCGCCCTGCGGCAAGCTCATTTATATCGGCAAGAACACGAACAACGACTGAGCGCCGAATATTTGCGATCGTTTCTAGAAAAATCGATTGATATGTATGTGGAGTATGATGCCGAACTCCGCTACACGGCGATTAATCCGGCAGGCTGTGCCCTGTTGCGCCGACCCCGACAGCAAATCATTGGCAAGACCAATCAGGAACTTCTACCAGCGGGTAATCGAGCCTTAGAACAGGTATTGCAACAAGCCGTGGTGACTGCCGAAAAAGTTTTTATTAATCACGAAATCCGGTTGCCAGATGGGTGTCGGATGTTTGAATCGGTCTACGCCCCGATTACCGATCCTAATGGCGAGGTGCAACGGGTGATTGGGGTGTGCCGAGACATTACGGAATTTAAGCAACAATGGCAACTGTTAGAAACCCAAAATCATCAACTCACGGAAACCACCCGGCTCAAGCAAGAATTTGTCGCCACCACCAGTCATGAACTGCGGACACCGCTAACGGCCATCCTCGGCTTTTCGAATGTTTTGCTGCAAGGTTTTGCGGGCGCTCTCAACCCACGCCAGCAAGAATATATGGAGCGCATTTATGCTAGCGGCGAACATCTGCTGGAACTGATCAACGACATTCTTGATCTGTCACGGTTGGAAGCGGGGCGGATGGAACTGAATCTGCAACTGATTCACATCGTTGATATTTGTGAAGCCGTCACCAGTTTGTTGCAGGAGCAGGCTAGCAGTCAGGGCTTACGGTTGGAGGTCGAACTGGCACCGGAGACAGAATGGATAGTTGCCGATCCCCGCCGCTTGAAGCAAATGTTGTTGAATTTGCTGATCAATGCCATTAAGTTTACGCCGGCAGGGGCAGTGGGGTTA
Source organism: Cyanobacteriota bacterium (assembly GCA_027482985.1). Taxonomy (GTDB): domain Bacteria; phylum Cyanobacteriota; class Cyanobacteriia; order Leptolyngbyales; family Leptolyngbyaceae; genus JSC-12. Next base: position 427 of record JAIXVO010000811.1, on the reverse strand, counting down.
AAAATTTACTGTGATCCGCCGCTACGATCGCCCAGCCTCTCCCCGACCTTATGCCCCCCTTTCAGCAACGCTCCCGCTGCCCCCTGGATTCATTTTGTGGTGTGGGATACTGGAATTGGAATTAGCGAGGCTGATCAGCGATCGCTGTTTCAGCCCTTCTCTCAGGTGGATAGCTCCCTGGATCGGCAACATCAAGGGTCTGGCTTGGGCTTAGTGATTACTCAAAAACTGGCGGAATTGCATGGCGGTTGGGTCTCGCTGCAATCGACTCTGGGCGAGGGCACCCAATTGACGATCGCCCTCCCCTTGGGGACGGCCTCTAGTTGCTGGCAACCGCAACCCCTGCGCTCAGAGTCGCGTTAACCCGATCTTTATGCAGAACCGCTCAGGTTTCATCGGGAATTCACCTGATTCCCAGCCCCAGTCG
>JAIXVO010000376.1 GCA_027482985.1 Cyanobacteriota bacterium | reverse complement strand
GGGAGATGGTTGCAGGCGATCAAACTCACCTGGAAGATCGGGCGGCGATCGGATCGGGGCTTGCTGCTGAATTTTGCTTATCTCGCTGAAGCGTGTGTCTTGTTGCACTGGTGTACCGCTGCTGGAATTACCCATGTGCATACGCATTTTGGCACCAATTCTGCTGCTGTCTCGCTCCTGTGTCGTATCCTGGGGGGGCCGTCCTACAGTGTGACGGTACATGGGCCAGAAGAGTTTGATAAACCGCAGGCGATCGCCCTGACGGAAAAAATCCGCCATGCCGCCTTCATTGTGGCGGTATGTTCGTTTGGTAAAAGCCAACTCTACCGCTGGTGTGACTATCCGCAGTGGAGCAAAATCCAGATCGTGCATTGCGGCGTGGATACGATGTTTTTGCAGCATGCGTATGTGCCCATTCCCACGACTCCCCGCTTTGTTTGCGTGGGGCGGTTGAGTGAACAAAAAGGGCATCTGATGTTGATTGAGGCCGCTAGCCAACTGGCCGCTGAAGGACGATCCTTTAAGCTGGTGCTAGTGGGGGATGGCCCCTTGCGATCGCAAATCGAAACGCAGATTCGCCAGTTGCATCTGGAAAATCATATTGAGATTACGGGGTGGGCGACCAATGCCGAGGTGCAACAGCAGGTGTTGGCGGCGCAGGTGCTGGTGGCTCCCAGTTTTGCGGAAGGGTTACCCGTGGTCTTGATGGAAGCCCTGGCGCTGTGTCGTCCGGTGATCAGTACCTACATTGCAGGCATCCCTGAATTAGTGCAACCGGGTAAGAGTGGGTGGCTGGTGCCCGCTGGTTCTGTGACCGATCTGGCGGCAGCGATGCGAATTGCCCTGCAAACCCCGATCGCTCAACTGGAACAAATGGGCCAACATGGGGCAACGCTGGTGGCTCAGAATCACAATGCGGCGATCGAGGCGAGTCATCTGATCGAGCTATTTCAACAGGCCAGATAGGACAAAAATAGGGTGGCAGATGAGAGCCATTTGCACCCGATCGGTCGCTCCCGCAAAATCGGTTAAAGTGATCGAGAACCGAGTGTGAGTAATTCTGAGGCATGGCGCAATCGCTTCCACTGCGGCAGCAGGTGAGTTTTTATCTGGAGGACATTGAAACTCCGATTGGCAAAACCATTAATCTGCTGATTACTGGTCTGGTGCTGCTATCATCAGCCATTTTTGTGGCAGAGACGTATCCGCTTCCTGAAATTGTGCGATCGCGGCTCGACTGGGTGGATACGGTAATTCTGTGGATTTTTGCGGCAGAGTATTTGATCCGCTGGTGGTGTGCCGCCGATCGCTGGCGCTACGTGTTCAGCCTCTATTCGGTGATTGATCTGCTGGTGATTCTGCCGTTTTTTGTGGGCGCGATCGAGATTCAGTTTATTCGGGTCTTTCGCTGGTTTCGGATTCTGCGGCTGGTCCGGTTTCTGGAAGGGCGGACCATTATTGGCTACATCAGTCGGGAAGATAGCGTCATCTTTACGCGGATTTTGCTGACGCTGTTCATCATCATTTTTGTCTACTCAGGACTGATTTATCAAGTCGAACATCCCAAAAATCCCACTGTGTTTCGCACCTTTCTGGATGCCGTCTATTTCTCAGTGGCGACCATGACCACCGTCGGCTATGGCGATGTCACCCCGCACACCGAAATCGGGCGGCTGCTGACCATTCTGATGATTCTCACTGGAATCGCGATTATTCCCTGGCAATTGGGGGATTTGATTAAACGCCTGGTCAAAACCTCGAACAAAGTGGAAACTATTTGCCCCGGCTGCAATTTGGCCTATCACGATGCGGATGCCGAATTTTGTAAAGCCTGCGGGACGGCGCTGAATCCCGGTTGTCCGGTCAGCTTCGGGGAAGGGTAAGGGCACTACTTAAACAGCTTGGGCGGCGTGGGTGTGAGTGAGGGATAGGCAATCCGCTGGTGGTTGAATTGTTGCCACACTTGGACAAAAATTTCGGCGATTTGGGTCATTTCGGGGCGAGTCAGGCCAGATTCGACCAATTGATTATCTTGCCAGCGTGCTCTCAGGATTTTGTTGATCATGGTGAGGGCTTCGATCGGGGTGGCATCTTTGAGCGATCGCAACGCTGCTTCGCAGGAATCCGCCAACATCACGATGCCCGTCTCGCGCGATTGGGGAATGGGGCCGTCGTAGCGAAAATCGGCATCCTGGATCGGAGGTGCGAGGGGTAAATCGGGTTGCTGCTGTTGGGCTTGATGGTAGAAATAGGCAATCAACATGGTGCCCTGATGTTCGGGAATGAATGCCTGCACTGCTTTGGGCAGTCTGGCTTTACGGGCCATCACCAGCCCTTCGGTGACGTGCTTTTTAATAATGTCAGCACTGCGCCAGGGATCTTGCAAGACATCGTGCTTGTTAATGCCGCCCATCTGATTCTCAATGAAGCCTAATGGATCGTGCATCTTCCCGATGTCGTGGTAGAGCGTTCCAGTGCGGACTAACTCGACATTACAGCCCAGGGCACGGGCGGCTGCTTCCGCCAGGGTCGCGACAAACAGGGTGTGTTGAAAAGTGCCGGGGGCTTCAGCCGCCAGTCGTTTGAGCAAAGGGCGGTTGGGATTGGCTAACTCCACCAGGCGAATGGTAGTCACCAG
>JAIXVO010000294.1 GCA_027482985.1 Cyanobacteriota bacterium | reverse complement strand
GTTTGCCGCCGATCCCAAACTCTGGTTCATTGGCTGGCTGACGGCTGGCATTACGGCGTTCTACATGTTCCGGATGTACTTCATGACCTTTGAAGGCGAGTTCCGGGGCAACGATAGTGCCGTCCGCACCACAATTAAGAATGAGCAACTCAAGGCGATGGGGTTAAACTTTGGCCCTGGTGCCATGAACCCGCAAGAGTTAGTGATGGATGCGGATGCCGAAAGTCATGACGCGCATGGTCACGACGACCACGGGCACAGTCACACGCCCCACGAATCGCCGCTGACGATGGTGTTGCCCTTGATGGTGTTAGCAGTGCCGTCAGCTCTAATTGGTTTAGTGGGCACCCCTTTCCACAACTACTTTGAGGAGTTCATTCATGCTCCCGGTGAAGCGGTAGAACCGATCGCGGCTGGTTTCCACGCCTTACCGCAACATGAATTGACCGAATTCCTGGTCATGGGCGGCAACTCCGTCGGCATTGGGCTGATCGGGATCACGCTGGCCTCCCTGATGTATCTCAGTCGGAAGGTGAACCCCAGCGCGATCGCCGCCAAGATCCCGGCGCTCTACAACCTATCGAAAAACAAGTGGTACATCGACGACATCTACAACACGGTGTTCGTCCAAGGCAGTCGGCGGTTAGCCCGGCAAGTCCTGGAAGTCGATTACAAAGTAGTCGATGGTGTCGTCAACCTAGCTGGTTTAGTCACCCTACTAACCGGGGAAGCACTCAAATATCTAGAAAACGGTCGTGCCCAATTCTATGCCCTGATTGTCTTTGCGGCCGTCCTAGGGCTGGTCATCTTCTCTGGGGTGACGTGATGGACGGTGGTAATGGGTAATGGGTAATGGGTCAGAACCAAGTGCTTGTTACAAAATGTCGGTAATGGGTAATGGGTAATAGGTAATGGCTCAAAACCAATTACCAATTACCCACTACCAATTACCAATTACCCACTACCCACTACCAATTACCAATTACCCACTACCAATTACCCACTACCCATTACCCAACTTTTATAGCAACGTCTAGGCAAACGATTTGGTGATCCTGAATTCATTCCTAAGGAAGGGCACTAGAGCGTTTGCCTGTGTCATATTCAAACCCTAATCCCGTCTTCTTTAGTAACCGCATCAAATCGTGAATGGCCTATAACCAAAATGTTGACTGAAAACTTTCCCTGGCTGTCGTTCATCATTTTGTTTCCGATCGCAGCCTCGCTTCTGGTTCCTATCATTCCTGACAAGGACGGTAAGACGATTCGCTGGTACGGTCTCATTGTGGGACTGATCGACTTCGCGGTCATCGTCTACATGTTCTACAACTTCTACGACTTCTCCAATCCCGGTCTGCAACTGGTGGAAAGTTACTCCTGGATTCCCCAGTTGGACTTACGCTGGTCGGTGGGCGTGGATGGGTTGTCGATGCCACTCGTGTTGTTGACAGGTTTCATTACGACGCTGGCGATGCTGGCAGCTTGGCCTGTCACCCTGAAGCCGCGCTTTTTCTACTTCCTGATGCTGGCGATGTACGGCGGTCAGATTGCCGTGTTCGCGGTACAGGACATGATTCTGTTCTTCCTGGCCTGGGAACTGGAACTGATCCCGGTTTATCTGTTGCTGGCGATCTGGGGCGGCAAGAAGCGCCAATATGCGGCGACTAAGTTTATTCTCTATACCGCCATTAGTTCTCTGTTCATTCTGGTGGCAGCACTGGCGATGGCTTTCTATGGTGATAACGTTACCTTTGATATGCGATCGCTGGCGGCAAAAGACTACGCCCTGAACTTCCAACTGTGGATGTATACGGCGTTTTTGATTGCCTATGCCGTGAAGCTACCGATCATTCCGCTCCATACCTGGTTGCCGGATGCCCACGGGGAAGCGACGGCACCCGTCCACATGTTGCTGGCTGGGATTCTGCTGAAGATGGGCGGCTATGCGCTGATTCGGATGAATGCCGAGATGTTGCCAGGGGCGCACGCGATCGTGGCTCCGGCACTGGTGATTTTGGGCGTGGTCAATATTGTTTACGCGGCGCTGACCTCCTTTGCCCAACGCAACTTGAAGCGGAAGATCGCCTACTCCTCCATTTCCCACATGGGCTTTGTGCTGATTGGGATCGCCTCCTTCACCGACTTGGGGCTGAGTGGAGCCGTGCTGCAAATGGTGTCCCACGGGTTGATTGGAGCCAGCCTCTTCTTCCTGGTGGGAGCAACCTACGATCGCACCCACACCCTGATGCTGGATGAAATGGGCGGCGTGGGGCAGAAGATGAAAAAGATCTTCGCCATGTGGACAACCTGTTCCCTGGCATCCTTAGCACTGCCTGGGATGAGCGGCTTCGTCGCAGAACTGATGGTCTTCGTCGGGTTTGCCACCAGTGATGCTTACAGTGTGCCGTTCCGCGTCATCGTCGTGTTGCTGGCAGCGATCGGGGTAATTCTGACCCCCATTTACCTGCTGTCCAATCTGCGAGAAATCTTCTATGGTCCTGAGAATAAAGAACTCACGTCCCATGAAGAACTGGTGGATGCCGAACCCCGCGAGATTTTCATCATCAGTGCCTTGCTGGTGCCGATTATCGGGATTGGCTTCTATCCCAAAATCTTGACTCAAATTTATGATTCAAAAACGATCGCCCTGACGGAACGATTACGCGCCAATGTGCCCAGTCTGACGGCAGAAACGCCTCGTCCGATCGCGGCCTTACCGTTAGCAGCACCAGCCGTTACCGCACCGGAAATCCTCACAAAATAGGAACAATTCAGTGGGATTTAAACAAACTCTGGCATCATGGGTAGCGACCCTGGTCAGAGTTTTTTCATGGTCAAAGGTCATGTTCTTGAGATTGAATGAAAGGGCGATCGCGACAGCTGATGTCGGGTCAAATGATCACCTTTGTTTCAGCTTCAGCTCCTATCCAGAGACAACCTCCACAACGTCACCACTAGAGCATTTTTGCGTAGCCCC
>JAIXVO010000690.1 GCA_027482985.1 Cyanobacteriota bacterium | reverse complement strand
TTTGCAGCACACGGGTCCCCTAGCTACCACCAGCGTGAATCGTTCCGGCGAACCAGCCTTGCTGACGATGCCAGAGATTGAGCAACAGTTTCCAGCTGTCCTCACGCCCGACCTCAGTCGCCCGGAATGGCCTGCTGTCGCTACGGCACCTGCCGCTTCCGGGGTACCTTCTACCGTCGTGCGCTGGACTGGCCAAGGGTGGGAAGTTTTACGCCAAGGGGCAATTGTGCTGGAGGAACTAACGTGATGGCATCGCATTTTTTCTGGTTGGGGTTAGGGTTGGGATTAGGCTGGATCGGGCGGCAACTGTGGTTCTTCCGATCGGCGCAGCGTGTCCCCCCAGCCTCGCCGCTGTCGGCTCCGGACGCAGTGAGCCAATTACAGAACCAACTCCAACAAACCGAGTTAGCCTACTACACGGCAGTCGAACTGAGTCAGTTCAAAGGCAATTTTCTGGCGCGCACCTCCCATGAATTGAGATCGCCCATGAATGGCATCATCGGCATGCACCAATTAATTCTGGAGAATTTGACCGATGGCCCAGAAGAAGAACGAGCGTTTATTGCCCAGGCGAATATCTCCGCACTCAAGATGGTACAACTGCTGGATACGGTTATTGATGCGGCGAAAGTAGCGCAGGGCAGCGTATCACTCCACCAGCAACCGGTAGAGCTGGCGTGGGTAGTCGAGGAAGTCCAACGCCTGACCCAGTTACAAATCCAAAACCGCAACCTGAAACTGACCCTGACACCCCCCCCAGAAGATCACTATGTGTGGGCCGATCCAGCACGCTTGCGCCAAGTGTGGGTGAGCTTGGTGGATGCGGCGATCGCCCAAATGTCAGACGGCTCTTTGATGTTGACGGTGATGGTAGCACCAGACTCGGAGCAGATAGAGTTCCAGTTGACCATGCCAGTGCCCACGAGCCTATGGTTGCAAGATTCGACCCACCCGCCCACCTGGATTGACCAGCAAATGGTACAAACCCTACCCAAAGCGGAGATTGTGCGCCTGGCACAACAGCCGTTTCCCGAACCAGGCTTTGCCTTTGCGATCGCGCGATCGCTGATGAGCTCGATGCAAGGCACATTAGAAGTCGTAACGAGCGCAAATCAATCGGAAATCACCCAAATTCACGGCACCATTCCCCGGATGTTGCCCGATGCTTCGATAGACTGAAAGAGTTGACTCACCCACTGCAATAGAAGCCCCATGACCGAACACTTGCCGCATCCCCCTGCCCCCACCACGAATGCCACCCTTATGACTCGCTTTCGGAATTTCGTGATTGTGGTGGTAGCGATCGCCCTCAGTACGGCCATTTTCCTGGGTCTGAAAACCGAGACGGCACCCGGTTTATTGAGTGCGATGGCAGAAGCATCGATCCCCTATGAACTGGCACTGACCAATGGTAAACCCACCTTCATGGAGTTCTATGCCAATTGGTGTACCAGTTGCCAGGCGATGGCACCAGAACTGGCAGAACTGAAACAGCAATACCGCGATCGCATCAATTTCGTGATGTTGAACGTCGATAATAGCAAGTGGCTCCCTGAAATCCTCAACTATCGCGTCGATGGCATTCCCCACTTCGTGTTTCTCGATGCTCAGGGCACCTCGATTGCCGAAGCGATCGGCGAACAACCGCGATCGATCCTGGCTGCTAATCTCGTCGCCCTAATCGACAACGCCCCCCTACCCTACGCTCAAACCACCGGCCAAACCTCCGCCTTCTCTGCCCCTGTCAAAGCCACGCCCCCCAACCAGAGCGATCCACGGAGTCATGGCAGTCAGGTGAAGGGATAGGAGTCAAAAGATAGGAGTCAGAAGCCTGGAAAGGGCAGTTTAGGGTGTGCGCAGATTTAGCTTGAATCGTTCTAAGGGGTGTGAGGCTGTTCTTCAATTCTCATAAATAATGCAGGCTTAAGCTCTTGCGCCTTTCGCTATCGGGAAAAGGTTGACCGAGCAGCATTCCTCCCACCGCCTGAATCTTGGCTCCGTTCGGCTGAGCGCTCACGTCGAGCCCTGCCTCCTGATGTTTCTAGCCCCGGTCTCCAGTCGCCTGTGACTCAAGATACTGGCTCTGTCTTCTGCGTGACTTCCAGTAACTCTTCCGGGGGAATTTGGGGATCCGCCGGAGAATTGTGGTGGGGGAGACTGTCAGCGTGTAGATCGGTAATCAGGTCAAGGGGTTTGCGGGTAGAGCGGATGGAATCTAGAGCTTCCCGCACCATGACTGCGGTCGGCACAGCGACCACCACCCCCAGTAAGCCGCCGACCCGTGCGCCCATGAGAATAGAGACGAAAACCCAGAAGGGATTTAAGCCGGTAACACTGCCCAACACTTTGGGCGCAATGCCGTTTTCGACCACTTGCTGCACAATCAGGGCGATCGCTAAGACCTGAGCAGCGGTGCCAATATCGCGTAAGCCCACTAGGAAGGTGACGATCGCAATCCCCACCGACCCCCCAAAAGGGACGATCGCCATCAGCCCGATCGTTAACCCAAATAACAGCCCGAAAGGGACTTTCAGAAACAGGAAAAAGGAGGTTAATCCTACCGCCATACAGGTGGAGGAGATAATTTGACCCAAGAAATAATTCTGGAAACTCAGCCGCAACGTATTCGAGAAAGGCTCC
>JAIXVO010000665.1 GCA_027482985.1 Cyanobacteriota bacterium | reverse complement strand
TAAAGGAGCGTTGCTGCAATTCTTGCGATCGCACAGCGCGAATTTGATCGACCTGAAAATCGGCGCGAATCAACTCGGAGGCTTCAAACACTTGTTCCGAGTAAATGCTGCGGATCTTCAGGTCGGGATGCAAATCCACCCACGGGTACAAATGTTGGGCGGGTTTGTAGGGTAGTTTGCGGCTGTGTGTTCGGATCACTAAGCCACTCAATGCCTGATACCAGTCAGTGGGGCTGAGATCGTCCACTTGCGATAGAAGATCGGCATAGTAGGCTGCTCGCTCCTCGCGATCGCGCGCCTCAGGGTAATAAGGCTTTTTTGCAGCACTCTTTGAATCCTTCAATGCGGCTTTCAAGGCTTGCTCAGAGGGTGGGTCAAAGCTGGGCACCGTGGGTGGCGCATTCGCAGTTAACCCCGTGGCGATCGCATCGGCAGGCGACACGGTGGGATGAGCAGCAGTGACCTTCGGCTGCGGCAGGGCTGACCCAGAAGCGATCGGGGTTCCCAGTTTGACACTCACTTGCAGCGGAATTGTCCAGGTCATCGTCCCCTCTTCGCTGACCGCCTGCGCAGGCAGGGACGGCTCGGCGGGTGGGGTAATGTGACGTTCTAGATGGGGGGCGATCGCCTGTCCATTGTCATCTGGCGTGGTTACTTGGCGCTCTTGCCCATGGGTAGCAGCGGCAGCAGTGGGATCAAAGGGGGAATTGGGATCAGCACTAAACATTTCAGTCAGCAGGGCTTGCGCCGCCGGAGAAACAGCCTGAGCTTGAAGATGAGCCGCAATTCGGCTAATCCGAACGCCCTCATTTGCCACCCAGTCTACTCGATCTTCGCCTTCCGAGCGCTGCCAAACTTGCCCATTGAGGTTCAACACTTGATCCTGCGCATTCAGTTTCGGTACCCCGGAATGATGCAGCGCCACCACTTCCCATTGATCATTAAAGACAGGTGATCCAGATGATCCGGGAGCGGTATCCGTTTGGTAATGCAGGAAGTTGTCCAGCACATCAATTAGCTCATTTTCGCGTAACGCAATTTTCTTGCGATCGCCATTGGGATGCTGAATGATCGTCACAAACTCCCCATTCAATACCTTCCCTTCCGCCGCAATCAGCGGCAGATACCCGAAGGAGGCGAGTGCCATCCCCGTCCGACTGTTCGGCTGGACTGCAACCAGGGTATAGTCCAGCGCGGGATTCGTCAGGAATAGATCGTCGGGTGCTAGAGGGAACGCGATCGGCTGGAGCGGATTATCATCCACATCATCCTGATAGTTAAATTCGATGCGCCCTTTTGCCGCCGTCTCCCCATCCGGCAACACATGATTATTCGTCAGCAACAGGCGCGGCGACACCAGAAAGCCCGTCCCCGATCCTTCCGCCCCATCACTCAGCCGAAAGCGGACAATGCCCACCGATCGCGCCGCTTTCATGCCGCGTTCCAGGTAATTAATATCCACCAGATCATTCGTGTGCAAAATCCGTTCCAACGCCGTGAACGCATCCGCTGGCATTGGCATTCCCGCTGGAATCCCGTTGATGTCACTCCCTGCCATCTGCGCCGCGATCGCCGGGTCTACCCCCAGCCGCTTCAGCCGATTTTCCACGCGAGCAGGCGTATCCGCCTGGAGGGGCAAGCCTTGGGCTAATTTACTGAGATTTTCAGTCCGAGTGGGGGCGCGATCGCGAAACCGGGCAGCGGCAGCGAGGAGCCGTTGAGCTAAGTCTTCCATAAATCCATCCTGGGGGCATTGAATTCAGTCCATAGAGCTACAAAACCAATAGGGTTGCTTGGTTTCATTCCCTCCATAATGAATTCGTCCATGGCAAGAAAGGGGTACCCAGGGGGAGCAATTTGAGGAGGCAGGAGGCAGGGGGCAGAAGGTAGAAGGCGGGAGAATTCGTAGAGACGCGCCAGTGGGGCGGCTCCCGCAGGCGGCAGGCGGTACGTGGGCGGAGAACCCGTAGAGACGAGCCGTTGGGTCGTCTCCCGCAGGCGGCATGAGGGAGGTGGCTGCTTGCTCGCTCCGCATTGGGTTAGAGACGTGCCAGCGGCGCGTCTCTACGGGGTTTTCCATTCCTGACGCATGTGGAAGACGACCCAACGGCGCATCTCTACGGGGTTTTCCATTCCTGACTTCTGGCTTCTGACTTCTAGCTCCTTCCTCCCTCTCCCTCCCCCTCCCTACTTCCTCCCCACCTGCGCCAGCCCATAGCCCATGCCAATCCCCGCGAAACTGGCGATCAGATCCCAGGCATCAAGGCTGCGATTGGGGGAGAGGGATTGGAACAGTTCTTCGGCGATCGTGAATAGGGTAAAGCCAAAGGGAAACGCGGGGAACGATAGACTCCCCAGAACGATCGCCCGCCGATTAAACACTCGATGACCAATGAAGGTGGCGATCGCGTACAAAATCACGTGGGCGAGTTTATCGTTTTGGGTCAGAAAGCCGGGTAACCGACCTTGATAAGCGAACACCAAAATGGTGCCAAAGATCGCGGCATACCCAATGGCTAAGGCTAGCCAAACTCGGCTTTGAGTCCGACGCGGACGGTTGTTGAGTTCTGACACCTGTGTTCTCCCAGTGATAAGGTGCCACTATCTTGGCATTGGCGATCGGGATTTGGGAGGAGAGGGAGGGGAAGGGAGAGAGAAGGAGTCGAAGCCAGGCTTCGGCGTGAGCGCTCAGCCGAACGTAGACAGAAGCGCAACCCGTAGAGACGCGCCGTTGGCACGTCTCCCGGAGAATGGAGAATGGAGAGACGCGCCCGTTGGGTTGTCTCCCGAAGGCGGGAATATCGTAGAGACGCGCCGTTGGGTCGTCTCCCGGAGGATGGAGATTGTAGAGCCGTGCCGGGGGGATGGTTTTGGCAAACGGGCATGGGGGAGGATAGAAAGGGGATGGCGCGATCGCGCTGGGTGAATCGAAGGAGCGGTATAGATGGGACGAGTGGGACGGGGCTGGCGATTTTGGGGCGTGGTGGTGGCGGTGGCGATCGCGATTCTGTGCCAGGGCGATCGCGGGTCTGCCTGGGAGTCGCATTATGCGGTGACGGGGCGGGCACCGTTTAATCAACCCGCCTTTTTCCCGGTTGGGCAAGCGCCACCCAGCGATCGCTTTTTGCCGACCGCAACGTGGTTTGGGCGGCTGATCTTGCCCTCCGTGACCGAACAAGGGCAGACGGACTGGGTGTGGCTGGTGGTGGAACAGGCACCCCCGGCGGAGGCGGCATTGGTGGGGCAGAAAGTGCGACTGGAGTGGCGTTCGGAGCCAACAGTGCAGGACTATGTGGCGACAGTGACGCAGGATGTGAACTTTACGCCTGCCGTGATTGCCAGTCTGAAGCAAACCGGGAATTTATATCCAGTGCGATTAAATGGTCGATCGCGGGTGGGGCCACTCCAGGCGATCGCGGGAGCCAGACCGCAAGATGATGTGATCGTCAGTTTGCCAGCGGCGACGGTGACGCGATCGCCAGCGGGTCAACCGATCCTGCAAATTGCGACGGAACCCGCGATGGATACGGGACGGTACACGGCGCTCGTGAAAATTGTGGCGCCCATCCCCACATCGGCTTTCATCCCCAAAGCCTGTCCGGGCGGGCAGCCTTGCCAGAGTGAATTGTGGCGTGTGCAGCACTACAATCCCGCCACACAGCAATTTGATGGGCCAGAAGACACCATTCGCATCCCCCAACAACCCGTAGATGGGTTTGGCGTGTTTGCTTCGACCCCACGCGACATCGACAAATCTCCGGCAGGGACGGCGGGCTGGTATGTGTCCGGCGCTCCTGATTCAACCGGACTGTTTACGGTGCAGGCGATCGCCCCTCGCTCGCTGTTGCAACTCCAACCGCAGAAAGTGGTGCGGGATCTGGGTCAAGGGCTGGATTGGATTAATTATGACAACTGGAAGGATACGGAACAGCGACAAGGCACCTTGCAAACGACCCTGATTGATCCCGTGGCATCGTCTTCCGAAGCGGCGATCGCGCCATGGCGGGAGGGCGATCGCGCTTTAGTCATGCACCTGTTTGGTGGACGGGGTGGACGGCAGGGCGAACCTTCGGCGCTCGGAACGGTGACGGGACATTTTTCCTACGGTTGGGC
>JAIXVO010000822.1 GCA_027482985.1 Cyanobacteriota bacterium | reverse complement strand
ATGCCCATTTGCACACCACTCTCGCCGAGCAACTCTATCCCCTGCTGGCGAATAACGACTTGAGCGAGAGCAAAGTCCAGCAAATTCTCGGCAATCTCTCCGTCAAACTGGGTGGCGGCAAACGCGAACTGCCACTCTTAGATCTCATTCCCATGCAAGCTCAAGTTAGTTTGATGGATCTGCTAGAGCAGTTTCAGCGGGAAATGTAGAGAAGGAAGGGAGATGAGGGAGGGGGAGGAATAGGAGGGAGCGGGAGGGAGCAAACATCATGTCAGTCTTCTCCCTTTCCCTCCCTTCTCCTTCCTTTACCTTCTTTCCCCTTCCTCTCTCTCCCTCATCATTCCTCTGCCCCCGGCTTAATCTCTGTCACCACTTCGTAATAAGTCGTGCTGGGGGTGTCGGCAAAGAGGGGCATCATTTTTTTCAACACGGCTTTGTGGGCATCAGTGCCTTCGTTGGCTTTCATGCTGGCTTCGCTGTCCCAGAGGATGACAGCAATGCCGCGTTCGGTGCCGGATTCTTGAAGTAAGTATGCGCCTTCAAAACCTTTGCCATAGGTGCCCACTGCTTCTTGGTAAATTTGGCGAGCTTCATCAAATTTTCCCAGTTGAAACTCCCCAACGGTGACGTGGGCAATTTTATGCGTTAAAAAATCTTGAAAATCTTCCATGATGTTGCTCCTGACCGTAGCTCATGATGGACTCTAATCGGTCTTCAGTCAGAACAGCAGGAATCTCAGCTTTTCTTTAGAGGGCGATCGCAGTTCTCCTGGAGCCAGTTTTCGCACTTGAGCATGAGTGCTTATCGGCGCAACACTTTGCGTTTAATCTGGGCGGCAAACTGATGCAATTCCGGCAGGCGTAACTGGCTAGCGAGGAGAATAAAGATTAGCAGTCCGGCGGCACCTGCGATCGCGATTTGTGCCAACAAAATCCAGATTCCTTGCGTCCCCCAGAGTTGTTCTAACCCCTGTAAAGTACCCCAGGCCGTGAACCCCGCGATCGCGCTGGCAGCGGTCAACCCAGCCAAGGGGACGCTCCACTGCAACAGCGGCAGTCCCTGTAAACGCTTGTTCAAAATCCATAACATTGCGACCATCGAAATCAGATTCACTCCGACGGTAGCCAAAATCAAACCCGGTGCGCCGAGGGGTTTCACCAACAAAAAGTCCAACACACCATTGATGAAAATATTGATGATGCTAATGCGGAAGGGCGTATTCGCATCCCCCAGACCATAAAACACCCGCACCAGCACATCTCGCCCTAAATACACAAACATCCCGACAGAATAGGCGATGAGAACGGCAGTGGTCAGGCGAGAGGCATCCGCATCAAAGGCAAATCGTTCATAGACCACCCGCACAATTGGCAACGCCAGGGCAATCATCAAAGCACTCAGAGGCAGCATGGTAACGGCGGTCGTGAGTAATCCCTGCCGAATCCGAAGTTTCAATTCATCCCAATTTTCTGGGGCGGCAAGGCGCGAAAACACGGGTAACAGTGGCACCAGGATCACATTCGACAAAATCCCTAACGGTGTCATTGCCAGCAGGCTGGCATAACCCATGGCCGACACTGCCGCTTCCGCATTTGGAATAAAGGACGCAAAGAACATATCCGTCCAGACATTGATTTGCAACATGCCGGAGGAGAGCGTCGCGGGCACCATGATCCGAATCACGTCCAGCACTTCCGGTCGCCGGAAATTAAACCGAGGCCGGAATCCCCCCAAGCCCGATCGCCACTGCACCGGGAGTTGCACCAACCACTGCAAGACTGCCCCCGCCACGGTTGACCAAGCCAGCACAATGCCGCCCAACATGGCATATTCCGGCAAAGTCAACTGACTGCCCACCGACCATGCCAACCAGCCCAACCCCAGCAGCACCGTGATGCTGGAAAGGAGCGGACTAATGGACGGCAACCAGTACTGATCCGCCGCATTCAAAGTGCCAAAGCCAATCCCAATTAAGCCCGACAACACCGCCATCGGTGCCATGATTCTGAACTGCTGGATCGCGATCGTGCGCGTTTCCACCAAATCTTGATAATCACTGGGAGAAATGCCTCTCGTAGCAGCTTCCTGCGCCGACACAAATAACCCAGGCGCGACCAGATGCATGAGCGGATCGGCAAAAATCACCAGGGCGATCGTCACCACCAACAACACCCCCACCACCAGCGTTGTAATCGCTTCCACAATCGGCGCGACTTCTTCCCGCTTCCGTTTCGCCAGCACACTGACGATCGCGCTGTGGAACGGGCCATTAATTCCGCCCAACAAAATCAGCAAAAAGCCTGGAATGATGTAGGCAAAGTTATACGCCCCCGCCACCACCCCATCCCCAAACGCCGCCGCGATCGCCTGTTGCCGAAACAGCCCGAACAGTTTGCTGATGATGGTCGCAACAGCCACAATCCCAGCAATATTGACTAAGGATCGGGCAGGTTTTCGGGACTCAGCCACACCAATTACCCCAGACAGAACTTTCTTATGGTAAGGCAGAAGGGGACGGGGGAAAGGGAGGGGAGGGAGGGGAAGGAATGAAAGGGAGAGAGAGGAAGGGGAAGGAATGAAATAGTCCTAGACTCCTGAGTCCTGACTTATAGGGAGAGCGTTGCATGCGGGCAAAAGGTGATTGACAAGAACCAATTCGGTTGCCGAATGCCGCACCCCTCCCTCGCCTCCCCCACCTCCCCCACCTCCCTTCCCCTCCCTCTTGTCACCACAGTTCATTTGTACTAAATTAGATCATTGCTATATGCTAAAACCTCTTCATTTTTGAGCCGCGATCGCTTAGGATAGCGTCCATTATTTAAATTTTTCATTTTTTCATCCATATCTGGCACTGGGGTGCCGCTCACTCAGGAGGCGCAATGAGCGTCGAACAAACCACCCAACTCATTCAACTCATTCTGAACTCGGTGCTCATGAGTGTTGCCTGTGCGCTAGTGCTGGGAGGATTGACGGCCAGATATGCGGCGATCGGGCAGCAGCTTCAGCATCGTCGGTGGGAGGGGCAGGAGGCGTCAGAACTGTCCTCGCTGGGGATGACGGCACCGGGGCGGCAGCGACAGAGTCGGAAGCAGCGGCAACAGTTGCGCTATCGCTACCAACTCGCTCGCTATAGTGTGTTGTCGGCTTATTACGCCTTACTGTTTTCCGGTCTGAGTTGCTTCATTCTGGTCATTCGCGGCATGGTGGACTGGAATTTGTTAATTCCTGTGTCGCTGGGCTTTTTTGTGATCGGTGTAGCCACATTATTGGTGGCCGTGGGGCTGACGCTGATTGATTGGCATTTGGGCGATCGCGCCTTACTGGAGGAAACCCATAAACTGTTGAGTTTTGGGCAAGATGCCACCCTGGTTCCAGTCAAACCCCGGCAGCGCACCATGCCAGTTGCGGCTGCACAACGTCGCGATCGCGCGAACATCCGCGTCGGTTGAGCGGTTTAATCTCTAGCAGCTGGAATATTTCCAAAACCTGGGTTGCGCGAGGAAACCGTCTAGAATAATAAGGTGTATGGTAGATGTGCATAGCTTCGGTGACAAATCGCCGCCAAACTCATGACTCAAGCTTTTCCTCCGAATTCTGACTGGTCCATTCGCCCGGTTTATTACGCCGAGTTTGAGGCGATCGAGCGATTCTGTACGGCAGAGGATGAGGAAGTTAACTTTAATTACGCCATCAATCCCGATCGCTCGACCAAACCGATCAATGCCTATGGCCCATTGCGCCTATTAGGGATGGTCTTGAATCGACCGCAGATGTTTGGGGCAACTCCCAGCGATCGCGATGGCAAACTACAAGGCGTGATTCAAATTTCTCCCTTCAACCGCACTCGCAGTACGTGGCGAGTTGATCGGGTGGCTGTGCTGCCCTCACTGGGAGCACAACCGGAAGGGACCGCCACGACCAGCAATGCGCCTGCCAGCAATGACGCAACGACGACGACCGAGCGATCGGCGGTGACCCTGGCACCGAGCTTGAACGAAGTCGGGTCGCTGTTGCTACGCTACTGCTTTGAAACGGTGTGGGAAGCCCGTACTTGGTTACTAGAAATTGATGTTAACCACAAAGACCTGATGGCGTTGTATCGCCAAAATGGTTTTCAACCCCTGGCCCGGATGACCCATTGGGAGATTGATCCGGCGCAACTCCAGGAATTAGCCGAACGCGAACCCGATTTGCCGAATTTACTCCCGGTCAGTAATGCGGATGCGCAACTGCTGTATCAGCTCGATACGATGTCGATGCCAGCCAACATTCGGCAGGTGTTCGATCGCCATGTGGCCGACTTCAAAATGAGCCTGTTGGGTTCCGTCCTGCGGGGCGTGAAAAACTGGCTAAGCCATACCGAAGTCGTGAGTGGATATGTTTTTGAACCCCAACGGAAGGCGGCGATCGGGTATTTTCAAGTGCAATTGTGCCGAAATGGGTCAGAACCTCACCAGGCGCAACTCACGGTGAATCCCGCCTACACCTGGTTGTATCCAGAACTCATGTCGCAAATGGCGCGGATCACCCAGGAATTGCCGTCCCAATCCTTGCGGCTGGTGTCTTCCGACTATCAACCGGAACGGGAAGAATACCTGGAAAGCATCGGTGCAAGTCGTTTTGCCCATACTTTGATGATGTCGCGATCGGTGTGGCATAAGGTGCGGGAATCCAAGTTAGGTGCCCTCGAAAATCTACAACTGCCAGAGGTTCTGCAAGGGTTGAAGCCAGCCCGGAAAGCAATTCCCAGCCGGATTGTGGTCACGCCGCCGCTGGGCGACAGTCATCCAGCTGCGCCCAACGCGTTTGCACCACCAGAGAAGAGTCAGAAGAAACGGCGCAATCTGCCCACTCCAACTGATCCACCCCAGGAAGGTCCCTGTTGTTAAGGGGCACGGACTGATGGAGATCGCCGCACTGGGGCTAGACGTTGGGCGGAAACGGATCGGGGTCGCAGGCTGTGATGGCACTGGACTCATTGCTTTTGGCATCACCACTATTCACCGCAAATCCTTTCCCGATGATGTTGCCCAACTCCGGCAGTTAGTCCAGGAACGCCAGATCAACACCCTGATTGTCGGTCTCCCCTACTCAATGGATGGCAGCATTGGCACCCAGGCCAAGCACATCCAAAAATTCGCACGGGCGATCGCCGCTGAACTGCAACTTCCTGTCATCTACGTCGATGAGCGCTTGACTTCGTTTCAAGCCGAGCAAATGCTCCAAGCCGAAGGCATTTCCCCGTCCCGCCACAAAGAACTCATCGATCGCAAAGCCGCCGCCATCATCCTGCAACAATGGCTGGACGAACAACGCGAACAAGCCACGAAGTCGGAGTAGAGGTACTCAAACTCCCCCCTTCCTTTCCCTCCCGCTCCCTCCATCTACATCAGCTTGTTGACGACCGTCGTCAATTTATTCCCCAAGTTGTAAATCTCTGCCCGTTGTTTCTCATCCACTAAATTGCCGTTCTGATCAAACGCTTGATAAGCATTGGGAACGGCTTTCTGATCTGGCAACACCAACACCCCAATACTGGAGAGAATCGATCGCACGTGGAATAAGCATCGCAAGCCACCCAACCCACCGGGAGAGGTACTCATGATCACGGCCACTTTGTCTCGGAAGCAGGTCAGTCCCATCGGCGGGTCACTGGGTTCGGGGCGAGAGGCCCAATCGATCGCATTTTTGAGCAAGGGCGTAAGCGAGCTGTTGTACTCCGGGCAGGCAATCAAAAAGCCGTGGCTGGCTTTCATCATGCGTTTCAGCGTTAGGACATTTGCAGGCAAGCCAGACTCGGTTTCCAAATCTTCGTCATAGAGCGGCAGGGGCAGATCTCGAAAATCCAGGTAAGTGACTTCGGCTCCGGCAGCTTTGGCTCCTTCTGCCGCAATTTTGACCAATTTTTTGTTGAACGAATCGGTGCGAGCGCTGCCCGCAAAGGCCAAAATTTTGGGAGTCGTCATGGCGATTAATTGGCGGGTTTAAGTTTGTTCAATTCCTCTTCAGCCAGAGCGTACCACACCTGCCCAAAGGTTTTCGGGTTCAGGGTTTTCCCTTTCTGATCGGGAAATAACTCCCCAAACCGATTATTCACCAACACATTCAACTCGCGACTGTTGAGGCTGGCACCACTGCCAGGAGCCGTCCAACGGTCATAGTCTTCGCGCTGATAGCTGCCTAACTTACGACGGGTCTCCGGACTCAAACCTTCCAATTTGGTCAACATTTCGTTGGCGATCGCCGTCCAATCTACCTGTAAATCAGTTTGCTCCGGGGTTAACTTCTGCCCATTCAGATCAGGATGTTTGCCGTAAAACAGTTCATCGGTCAAATCGGACAAAAACTGCATTCCGATCCCGCTTTGCTGTTGGCGATCGCTTAAGTTCCCCGCTGTTGTGGAATTGGTGCCAGCAGGCGGTGTCCCCGATTCACGGGTCGGGATGGCGGGGGTGGGGCTGGCAGCAGGGTTGGCGGGAGCATCTGCCGGGGGGTTGGGGGGACTGGCGACCGTATTTGCGGGCGAGGGCGTTTTAGTCGGACCTTGGTCCACCCAGGAGAGTGCCCGAAACGAGATGACGGAGACGAGTAAGGCCACACTCCCCATCAAAATCGCCGAAGCTTTCCAGTCCGCTTTGAGTTTTGCCCCAGGGTGCCGGCGTTTGCCGGACTGGGGGCGGGGACGAGGTGTTTTTCTTCTGGCAGGAGATGGAGCCGTTCGCCGCAGCACGGGAGTATCGCTAGCAGAATTGAGATCTAGTTCAGGTGCAATAGGGACAGGTGGGGGCGGAGATTGGACAGGCGGGGTCGCGATCGCCCCCGCTGGGACTCGCGCCAGTCCTGCCGTTACGGGCAACCGAGCCACCGCTGGCGGGGACTGGAAGACACTCGCGGCTAAGGGTTCTAGAGCACGCAAAACTTGATTGGCGGAGATAAACCGTTTCTGGGGGTGAGGATGCACCATGCGTTTGAGCACCCTCGCAAAATCGGGATGAATCGCCACATGAGACTCCCACTGGCTCGATCGCAACCAGCGCACAGCCGACTCTTGTGGTTCTTTCCCCAGCAGTAAGGCAATGGCGATCGCGCCCAGGGAATAAACATCCGTTCCGGGAGTAATTTCGCCGCCTTTCTCCTGTTCCGGTGCCGCAAAGCCTGTCCGACTGATGGGCGTTCCCGGCAAAATGGGGTGTAGTTGGAGTTGGAGCACCAGCCGTTTGACTAGCCCTAAATCAATCACGACGGGAATTTGTTCTTCTCGCTGCAACACCAAACTTTGAGGCGCTAAATTCTCGTGGATCAAATTGAGCCGATGCAAGTAAGTCAGAACAGGTAAGGTCTGCAATAAAAGTTCCATGACTTCCGCCGCCGTGAAAGCCCGCCCTTCGCCCCGCCGCTCCTTCAGCAGCGCACTATAACTTTTGCCCATAATATATTGCCGCACCAGATAGAGGCGATCGCCCTGGGCAAACATAATCCGGTAGTGGGGCAGTTGGGGATGTTGGAGTTCATACAACGCCGCTGCTGCCTGATGAAAATACTGCCGCAATTGCTCTATCACCACTGGATCACTTTGCGGCGGACTAAATTCGCGCAACAAACACAATTCATCAAACCGTTTTTGGTCTTGGGCTAAATAAGTTAAACCAAACTCACCCTGTCCGGCCAAGCCCACAACACGGTAGCGATCGAACACCAAAGTTCCGGGAGGTAAAGGAGCAATCATAGGTAAACGTCCCGACTGAAGCGGCAGGCAAGATATGGAAGTAATCATAGTTCATGTGTACTGAGATTGTCACGAACTCAACCCCGCGTACACAAAAGGTAAGAAATTTATAGACCAGGATTGATGACATGAGCCGCATTTTTCAACAATCCACAACATTAACTCTTTGACACTTTCCTTAATATCTATTTACAATGTAGAGGTAGGTAGGTTTGACTCGGAGTTCTCCATTATGCAAGACGCTCAAAAGATGACTGCTACTGTGACCGACGATCGGAATGCCTGGAAGTTTGGGTTTACGCCCCAGGCTGAACTGTGGAACGGTCGGTTCGCCATGATTGGTTTCGTTGCCGCTCTGATCACTGAGTTGGTCACGAATCAAGGGGTTCTGCATTTCTTAGGTTTGATGTAATTTTTCTATTCTCCTAATCATGACTAGGCACTGGATTCCTCTCCGGAGGAGTCCATTTTTTTATGGGAAGATTCAGGGAGCAATGAAGGACAGAACGTATGGAAGTGATTCCCGCAATCGATATTTTGGGTGGGCAGTGTGTGCGCCTGTATCAAGGCGACTATGGGCAGGTGCAGACCTTTGATGAGAACCCGATCGCGATCGCCCATCGCTGGGTCGCCGAGGGAGCCACCCGCTTGCACCTCGTGGATTTAGATGGGGCGAAAGAGGGTCGCCCCGTGAATCTGGCAGTGATTGCCGCGATCGCCCAGCAAATCGACATTCCGGTGCAGGTAGGGGGTGGGTTGCGCGATCGCCAGAGTGTGGCTGACCTGTTGGTGGCTGGGGTCGATCGCGTCATTTTAGGCACCGTTGCCGTCGAGCAACCCGAATTAGTGCAACAGTTAGGACAAGAATTTCCCGGTCAAATTGTCGTCGGGATCGATGCCCGAAACGGTAAAGTCGCCACTCGCGGCTGGTTAGAAACTTCCACCGTCCTCGCCACTGATTTAGCGCAACAAATGGCGATCGCGGGTGCCGCCGCCATCATCTACACCGACATTCACCGAGATGGCACCCTCCAGGGACCGAATCTGGAAGCCTTACGCGAACTCGCAACCGCGATCGCCATTCCGGTGATCGCCTCTGGCGGTGTCAGTTCCATTACCGATTTATTCAACTTGCTGGCGCTGGAACCGCTGGGGGTGACGGGGGCGATCGTGGGTAAAGCCATTTATACCGGAGAAGTCTCGCTGCAAGAAGCCGTTCGAGCCGTCGGGCAAGGGCGCTGGCAGGATGTGCCGCCGGATCTGGGAACGTCGGCTTGGGCGTGAGGGAGGGGGAGGGAGGGGAAGGGAGGGGGAGGGAGAAGAAGGGAGGGGATGGGAGAAGAAAGGAGTCAGAAGTCAGAAGTCAGGAGTTAGGAGTTAGGAGGCACAGTTTGAGTCTGTTTTCCCCAAAGAGTGGTATCCGCATACATCAAATCTCTGTAGGGGCGAATGGCAATCATGCACTTCAACTTAAGCTCTTTTCCAGAGGATTGCCCAACACCGTCACCACTAGGGACTGCATGCGAAGTCCCAGCGTTGCCCTTTGGAGGGGGTTCGGGGGACGCAACCGTCCCCTGAATTCGGGGGGTTT